>DATMBC010000045.1 GCA_035559435.1 bacterium | reverse complement strand
ACCGCCCGCCGCAGGCGGGCTTGCTGTGGGAATCTATCCATCACGCGTGCGGCGATATCCGAGCTCGCGGATCTGAAGACCGGCGATCGCGTTCGCCGTCGGTGACATACCCACCCTCCCGCCGTAAGCGCGAGCCGTTTACGCCGGAGGGTGGGGCACCCGGCGTCGATGGAGAGAAATATCCCCTTACCTCTCCCCCCTACTTCGGCGGGGTGTGCGAGACGTTGCCGGTCTCGGGGTCGAAGTAGTGACGATGGGGCATGACGCTGGGGCCCAGCAAGTTTCGACCCGCCAGAACCAGCTCCCAGACGACGCTGTCCAGCGCTTCCTGGGTGTGCAGGTCCCGCGGCGGGGGAAGCCAGTAAACGGATGTGCCGGGCGTGAGAACGGTGTCGAAGTCGACTTGCAAGTCGGCGTGCGCCGAGTCCCTGGCGAACCTGGCCGTCATGTGGACATAATGATCACGGCCTTCGAGGACATAGACGATACCCCATGTCTGATGATCATGGAGCGGGGTGGGATGCCCCTTCTCGAAACGCGCCAGGAAGAGCGTGACGCTGTCGTCGCCACGCGTGGCCAGCACGGCGGCGTTGGATTTCGGACTGCCGTGGATCTCCTGGAGCTTGGCGTTATCCCTCAGCATCGGTTGTCCCGCCAGCCGGGCCAACGCCTCACGCACCAGGGCCATCGCCGTATCGGTGACACCGTAGCGGGCGACGGCGGACCCGGCGATCGCAAGCGTCGTGTCGAATTCTCTCTGCAGGAACTTGTTGCCCGGCGCTTCCGGTTGGTCGGTGGCAACGGCGGATGACAGTCCGAACACCACCAGCGCAGTTGTCAGCAGTGCTCGCATCTTCTTCCTCCATGGACTGGCGTTCTCGTTTCGAAATGACTCGAAGCGCGGTTTCCTTGCCGGAGACATTTAAATACCGGACAATTATGGTGTCAATGCCGCTTGCGTGCACAGCGCGTCCGCCGGCTGCGGCATCAAGACCCCACGACGGGCGGGTGGCCCTGATCCCCGATTCTCGTAAGGCGGTTTCCAAAGGGTGGCCCTGAGACGCTGTTTGCACCAGGGCCCGCCTGACACACTGCATCAACGCGGGATGCCACATGAATCGTCGGATCCACCAAGTTGGTTCGCCGCGTGTCGGGGGCGTTTGAATGCCCCCTGACGAGAGAGGGACTCGTCAGGGCCGCCCGACCGTGCCGTGAGCGTTGGCATGAGGCATGCATCACGGTTGCCCAGCTCACGATCGGCCTAACTACTTTGAGCGCGTCGCCAGAGTCTCCCTGATGCTCTTCAGTTCGTTTTGCAGTTTTATGACCGCCGTTTCGAGCTCCTGATTCCGCTTGCAGAGGGTCTGGATGGCCGCGAGCGCAACGCCGGACGGGTCGATCGTTGAAATTGTCCTGTCGTTGCTGCCAACGCCGAATAAGCGATAGAAATCCTGCGCGACGGGCCCGATGTGCGTGACGCTGTCGGGATCATCTTTATAGTTCCATCTCGTGATTGGCAACTGCACGACCTTTTCCAGCAGGCAGTCGCCGTCCAGCGGCCGGAAGTTTTCTTTGCTCTCCGCGCTGGATGCGTTCGTCCAGACGCCGGTTGTCGTGAGGTGAGCTCCCGGGGAACCTGCGGTCGTGGTAATAAACTGACCCGCTATGGGTGTGGCCGTTCCAGAGGTGTTTGTAATGTAAAGCCCTGCATTGGCGCGGAGCACCATTTGCCCATTGGCACCCGACCTGATTGAATCACTCACTACACCGCTTCCACCAGCGGCGATCACGATTGAACCCTGGTGATGTGCTTTGGCATTGAAGCCAGCCGCCAGCGAGCGTAGTCCTCGCGCCTCATTCAGTTGTCCACCGACCGCGACCGCCTGCGATCCGGATGCTATGTTCGAAAGCCCACAGCACACAGTTGAGTTCGACGCCAACGCCTCATTGTATTTGCCACCGCCGATAGTCGATGAATGACCGCTCGCAGTATTGTTGAGTCCTCCCGCGATGACGGAAGAATCTCCGCTCGCCAGATTGTTCCGCCCGCCACCGATCACCGAGTACTCCGCCGAGGAGCTGACATAATTGCCGGCGCCGCCCCCGATGAATGAGCTGCTTCCGGCGGCCGTGTTCGTGTCCGAGTCGAGCTGCCCGCCTCCGCCGCACACAACGCTGTACTCTCCTCGAGCGTGATTTCGATATCCGCCGCTGACCGTGGCGGCCAGCGCCGAAGCATCATTGGCTGTGCCACCGCCGATGCTGGCGCCCTGATCGGTCGCCCGATTGGAGAAGCCGCCGGACACCGTTGCGCGAAGGCCACTGGCAACGTTGCTCTTTCCTCCGGAGATGACGGAATTCTCACCGGAAGCAGAATTTGAGTCGGGCTCAAAATCTCCGCCGCCACCGCCGACGAAAGCGAATTTCCCACGGGAGTAATTCCGGCGTCCTCCCCCCACAGTTCCGTAATCCCCTGATGCGGTGTTCATACCACCGCCACACACGGTTGCGTTTTGTCCGGACGCCGCGTTGGAATCCTTGTCCAAGTCCCCGCCGCCTCCTCCGATGAAAGAATATGCCCCGTGGGCGCGCCCATGGCGTCCTCCGCCGACCGACGCGTATCGCCCAGTGGCGGCATTGGATCGTCCTCCGGAAACGGTGGTATTCTGGCCGGCGGCCGCATTGGAATCTGCGGATGCGTCGCCGCCGCCCCCGCCGATCACGGAATAGGGGCCATGCGAGCGGTTGTTCTTGCCTCCTCCAACGACGCCAAAGGCGCCGCGGACGAAGTTGGCTCCACCGCCGGCAATTGTCGCCCCGATGGCCGCGGTGACGTTACCACCGCCACCTCCGATCGTCGTCGAGTCCGCGACGGCCAGGTTCGCCCTGCCACCTCCAATTGTTGAATTCGTCCCATAAGCGGCATTGGAATCCGTTTCCGCGGGCCCACCGCCGCCGGACACGACGGAATAGCGTCCCCTCGCTCGATTGTGTCGTCCGCCGCCGATGCTTGCCGCCGTGTCCCCGGCAACATTCAGGATTCCTCCAGCAACATTCGCTGCATAGCCCGCAGCGCGATTTCCTGTACCGCCGGGGATGGCGGAAATCACACCCGTTGCCTGGTTCTCCTCGCCGCTACCGACAAATGACCCGTATCCCCCCGCTTCGTTGAGTATACCACCCCCGACCGTTGCGTAGCTCTGGGACGCCGAATTGCTTTCGCCGCCGCCGACAGTGCTGGCCGCGCCTGTGGCGACCACGCCATCTCCACCTCCGACAAACGCGTGCGGTCCTTCGGCGACATTTCCACTTCCGCCCGCGACGGTAGCATGTTGTGCGGTTGCCTGATTGGCCCGGCCACCGCCCACCGTCGCATTCACCTCGCTGGCTAAGTTTCGCGCACCAGCCACAATTGTCGATGAGTCGCCCGAAGCGATGTTGCCTCTGCCGCCTCCGACGAATGCGTTGGCACCCAATGCGGAATTCGAATCAGAAGCAACGAGTCCGCCCCCCCCGGCGACGGCTGAGTGACTGCCGCGCGCCCGGTTGAATTCGCCCCCAGAGACGGTTGAGGCATTTCCGCTGGCGATGTTGTTGTGACCGCCGCTGACTGTGCTTACTCCTGCATTCGCTTGATTGGTGAGTCCTCCGCCGACCGTGGACCAATCCGCAGGCGTCTGGTTGCCTTCGCCACCTCCAATGGCAGACCAGATTCCGGACGCGACATTGCCATCCCCGCCAACAATCGCCGAGAGTTCTCCGGCCGCTTGATTATCCTTTCCTCCGGCAACAGTCGCATAATCGCTGCCGGCCGTGTTCGCTTCGCCGCCACCGATGAACGCATGTCCTCCAGACGCAGAGCTGCCACTTCCACCCGTGATCGAACTCCAGTGTCCGCTGATCGTTTGTCCCTCGCCCGCGGCAAACGAATGAATCCCTGTGTTCGTGTGCCCCGGCCCAATGGAGACTTTACTGGTGATTGTGCCGCCAGAAGCGCCGTCAACTGTTGCGACACGGAAGCTGAATGGTGCGGTCACGAGGCGTACGCGCGGCAGTGTTGTGCCGTTGACAGTGATCTCAAGCCAACGCACAGAGTCGGCAAAGACGGACTCGCCCAGTGGGTTGATCGCGCCGATCAAACCGATCCATAGACCATCTGATGACGACGTAATCGTCTGCGCTTCGCCCGCGCCGCCGGGCCAGATTTCACTGCCTCCAAATTCGGCGTCGAAGATGCGGAAGACAAACGACTTCGGTCCCGCCACCAAGGGAAGACCGGCCGCGTCGGTGAGTTTGCCTTGCACGGTAATGCTTGTCGGGACGGCGGCGTGCGAAACAGTGCCAACCAAAATCACGCCACACGCGGTGATGATCATGCGGGCGCGCATGGGATTCCTCCTTGAGAGTGCCTGAACTGACGGTCAGAGAGAGGACAGACAATCACCCGTCAAAGACGGATGTGTATATTTGTTATAGAATATAAGGCAGGATTTGCGGACTGAAACGGTGGAATTATTGCGCACGATCCCCCGACGCAGAACCTGCTCACTGGCCCTTACGTGATTCCCCGTCGCCGTAATCTGCCTATGCTTTAGAGTTGGTCCCATATCCCTAATGTCTTCTTGCCCACTCGGTTAGAGGGCCGGGCGGCCTCAGTTAGTGAGATGTGCGGCCGCGGTCTCCGACCGCGGTTTCGCGAAGCGAAACGACAGCAGGCACGTGTAGACAACCATCTCCCGATTAGGGGTTTCTACCCGCCGGCAACGACTCGTGAGTTGTGTCAGCATTGTTGTGCCTTCGGCACGCCGTGGCGGTGTGGCCCTGACACGCTTTTTGTGTCGGGGCTTGCCCAGGCCGCATTGAAATCACGGGGTAGATCGTGGCGGGGATTGTATCGCCGACATGTTCGTGAGGTATCAAGACCCCACGACGGGCGCTTGAAGGCGCCGCGGTTTTCGGCTATATCATGGGCGGAGGTTAAGGCGCCATGTCAAACGATGCCGTATTGCGAATCCCCGAAGCCATCGCGATTCTCCGGCGCACGCCGCCGCTTTTGTCGGCGTGGCTGTCGGACCTGCCGGAGGAGTGGACATCCTGCAACACCGGACCGGAAACGTTTTCACCTTATGACGTCGTGGGGCACCTGATTCACGGCGAGCGGACCGACTGGATGGTGCGTCTGCGGCACATCCTGGCGCATGGCGACACGATTGCCTTTGCCCCGGTCGATCGCTTCGCCATGTATCACGAAAGCCAGGGCAAGACATTGGCCATGCTGCTGGCCGAGTTCGCCGAACTGCGCGCCGCAAACCTGTCGGCGCTGGCCGACATGCGGCTCTCCCCCGCCGATCTCAGCGCGCCGGGACGGCATCCGGCGCTGGGACCAGTCACCGCCGGGCAGTTGATCGCGACCTGGGCGGTGCACGATCTCAATCACATTGCCCAGATTGCCCGCACGATGGCCTTCCGCTACCGCGACGCGGTCGGCCCCTGGCGGGAGTATCTGTCGATCCTGCCGCGCGGGTAATGCCGCGGCCGGCTCTCCGCGCGCCCGATGGGGATCAACGGTCGCAGCACTCGCTGCAACTGCCGTTGCCGCTGCCGGAGGAGCCGATATACCCCTCCACCTTGAGCTTGAACCCATCGGCTTCGACCTCGACCGATTTGAAGCCGCACGCCCACGCCCACTCGTACTCCATAATGCAGCAGTTGTCGGCCAGCGTGGTCTTGCAATTGACCTTGGCGTCGCCGCCGGTCATCGTGGCCGAGCAGTCTTTGTTGCAGATGATCTGCTGACCCGAGCAATCGGGTTTCAGGTCGGCGATGATTTCGCCACGGGTCCACCCGTTGAATCCCTTGTGCTTTTCCCAGATCCACCACATGCGAATGTGCGCGCACCGTGTTTCCGCCGCCAGAAGGGTCGAAGTCCCCGCGCCGCTGATGTTGTAGAGGATGTTGTCGTAGATGATCTCGTCGTCGCTGGTGACGGTGAGCGTGGTGAACTCGTCGGTGCCCTTGCGCCAGCGGGTGCGCACGACATACTGGCCGATATCCAGCATGGCGTCCACCCCGTCGCGCCAGTCGGCGATCATCGCGGGGGTGATCGCCGGATCGTCCTGCAACCGGGCGACATTCACCGAAGACGGATCGGAAGGATCGCCGATCGGCAGCCAGGCGCCGGGGTCGGTGATTTCATCCAGCAGGTCCTCGATGTCTACGGCCGTGGCCAGTGTCCGGTCGCAGGTCCAGCCGAGCGCCTCGACATTGGCCGCGAAGAGATCGTTCCAGTTGTTAAGGGCATCCTCCAGCAGGTCCTTGGCCGCCGCCGGCAGAGTGCAATTGGAATTGCTCGACTTGTCGTCGTCGCAGGCCGTCAACGCCAGCGCCAACAGGAAGGCCGGCAACGCCCGGCGCCCATACGCCGTAAACATATGCTCCTCCGTGAGAGAAAGGTTGCACTTGGTCCAAAACTGAAAGACGGAGGAAATATGTCCGGTTGGCTGCGCCAGTCAAGCGTAAATCGGAGCATTGTGGTCCGGTCGGGAAGGCGACGGCCTTACACCGCCGCTTGCGATGAGCTGACGGGATTTCATCATGCCTCTCCGTTAAGTTAAATGGAAGCGCGATTGGCATTCCCGTGGACGCGGGAAGGCAGGCATCGCCGCGGCAGGGCCGTCGCTCAGTGGCATTCCCGGCGGCAGATCACGCAGTAGTTCGGTCCCGGAGTGAGCTGCTGCTGCTGATGCTTCGCGATCGGATGGCCACAACTGGGGCAGACGAGCTGGTCCCGTGCCACCGTCCACCACCACACGCCGATCAAGGCAACCGCAACGACGATTAAGCCAATCCACATGGAGCGCCTCCAGTCAGCGTTCGGCAAACAATACCGAATCGCTCCCGTATTCGGCAACAGCAAAAGTTCACCATTGCCCCGAGCTGGCTGCCCCTCGCTGAATCGCCGATTCCCGGTGTTGTGCCACGCAATGCGCTACGGTTGCATTTGCCGGATCGTCGCCTCCAGCGTCTCGATCCGTTTCTGTTGTTCCTTCATCCCCTCGATGAGCAGCGCCACCAGCCGCGCGTAGTCGATCGACTTGGCATCGACGCCGTTCTCTTCGTATTGCACCACTTCGGGAACCACCTGCCCGACATCCTCGGCGATCAGACCAATCTGTCGCCCGCCGCCCTCGATGGGATCATAGGAGACGCCCTGCAGGCGGCGCACCTTGTCCAGCGATCCATCCAGCGGACGGATGTTGGTCTTCCAACGGCGAGAAGAGTAGACATCCCAGGCAAAGCCGAGCGCGCGGCCGTTGATGCTGTTAAAGTTGGGCAACGTGATGATATTGGAGGGCGAGTCGACCGAACCGAATCCCACGAGGGTATTGGCCTGATTGAAATCGATCGTCATGCCCGGGAACCCATCGCGGATGAAGACGAACTTGTCGTCGGCGTCGCGATACTCCAGCCCCCAGTCTGGGAACGCGGAGGAATGCGCCAGAATCATCTTGTCGGCGTTGCTGGTTCCAGATTCAAACATGTTGATTGCCGGCAGCGACGAGTTCTCGAAAGCGACGGTGCCGTTGATCGTGAGGTCTTCGGTCGGTGTGTTGGTATTGATGCCCACGCCCCCCACGGCGCGGATCAGGAATTGCCGATCGGCCGTGGAGGGAAAGTCGACAGGTTCGCTGCTGCCCCAGACCCAACTGCCGTTGTGAATCGCCTTGGCGTTGCGACCGGCGGCAAACGAGCACTGGCCGGTGGCCTCGCAGTGATCGCCGCCGGCAACCGTCGACCACGCTCCAGCGGCCGTGTTGGCGTACCCACCGCAAACAACCGCCCCGAAGTCGGTGGCCGAATTGGAGCCGCCGCCACTGATGGTCGCATGACTGGCCGGCGCATTGTTGCTGGCGCCGCCGGAGACCGTTGCCACTACGCCATCGGCGTAGTTGTGACGGCCCCCGCCAATTGTGGCGTTGGCGCCCTTGGCCGAGTTGGAGTCGCTGTCGAACCCGCCGCCGCCGGCGACGACCGAGTATGGGCCGCGTGCAAAGCAGTAGGCCCCGCCTCCGACGGTCGCCCCATCGCCTATTGCTCTGTTGCGATTGCCGCCGGCGATGGTGGAGTATAAACCAATCGCGGTGTCGTACTGCCCGCCGCCGACCGTGGCGCCCCAGGCGGAGGCAAGATTCGACGCGCCGCCGGCCACCGTCGCGGCAGTGCCCGACGCCGTGTGGTAAAGGCCGCCGCCGATGAATGAATAATCGCCGGAGGCGCGATTACGGCTGCCGCCACCGATGGCAGAGTGGCCTCCGAAGGCCGTATCGCTGTAGCCGCCCCCGACGGTTGACAGAAAACCAGCGGCCACATTGTACTCGCCGCCGCCGACCGTTGTCCCGTCGTTGCTGGACATATTGCCGGCACCGCCGCCGATGCTCGACCACGGGCCGGAGGCGAGGTTGCCGCTGCCGCCGCCGACATTCGACCAGCCGCCGGTGGCGGTGTTATTGCTGCCGGCGACGAAGGCCTCGGACCCCGTATTCGTCTGCCCCGGCCCAATTGTCACCTTGCTGGTAATCCAGCCACCGGAGGCGCCGTCGACGGTCCCGACGCGATGCGCGTAGGCGCCGGTGACCAATCGGGTGCGCGGCAGCGTGGTCCCGTTGACCGTAATCTCCAGCCAGCGCACGGTGTCCTGAAACACTGTGTGGTTGAGCGGGATTACCGCGCCGACCAGCCCGATCCAGAGACCGTTGGCGTCGGTGTTCAGCGACTGGGTCTCGCCCGGACCGCCGGGCCAGATCTCGGACCCGCCAACCGCGGCGTCAAAGATTTTGAACGTGAAATTCTGGCTCCCGACGATCGGTTCGCCCAGGGCGTCGGTCAGTTTCCCCTGCACACTCATGCTCGCCGGCACAGCGGCATATGCCGCTGCGGCAAGCAACACGGCGACAACGACTGCGAAAGGCGGGCTGTTACGCATGGTGCGACCTCCCGGATGACAGTATGGGTAAGTAAGTACGGGCCACCGCCGACGGCGGCACGGAATACGGATAATATACATCCGGTTTGCGATCCCGCAATGATCTGTCCAACGAACCGAAACGTTGCCCTCCCGGACATGCGGCTGAATCGTCCTTGGCGTAATGCGGATGGAGTTGGTATATCTTTAACCAGGTCATCGCGAGGGCGGTTGTCGCAACCGGCCGCGCCGCAGGTATCAACCCATCGAACCCAGGAGCCAGTCAGCATGAGAGGATGGATCCTTTTGTTCGGTGCGGCGCTGGTCGCAGCCGCGCCGGCGCGCGCCGATGTGGCGACCGAGTGAAATCAGACCGTGGTCGGGATCGTCCTGACGGGCCAGGTGCCGGCGCCGCAATCGTACCGCGTCATCGCCATCGTCCAGACCGCGGTTTATGAGGCGGTCAACGCCATCACGCGGCGTTATCCGGAGCGCCGCATCGATCGATGCCTCCGGCTGTGCCGTCAGTTCGCTGCGACGGTCAGCCACACCGGGATTCCCTCCCGGGCTGGATAATTGGTTCCAGAGCATGCCGACTAACTTCAGTGGGTCAACCGAGCCGGTGGGATTCGGTTGTCCGCAATGTCGTCACCCCTGAACATGCCCCGCCGATTTTGTGCTTGCGACGCGGAATGATTCAGACTTAAGTAGGCCCAATTCACGCTCGTCCGCGGTGAACGTCATTCAGGAGGTGTCCATGACGCTGAAAAGCGCCGCCGTCGCAGTGGCCTTGTTGCTGGCCGTACCGGGCTGTTACCACGCCACCATCGACACCGGTCTCCCGCCGGGGACCCAGACCATCCACCAGCCGTTTGCCTCGTGCTGGCTGTTTGGCCTGGTGCCGCCGAAGACGGTCGAAACGATGGGCAAGTGCCCGCACGGTGTGGCCAAAGTGGAGACTCAGTATTCGTTCCTCAACTGGCTGGTGGGCGCGGTGACATTTGGGATTTACACCCCCATTGAGATCAAAGTGACCTGCGGTTCGGGCGGCGGCGCGGAACTGCCACAGGCGCCCGCCGACATCGTGGTGGCCGCCAGTGCCTCCAGCGATGAAATCCGTCAGGCCTTCATGAAGGCGGCCGAACTGGCGGTGCAGGAGGATCGGCCGGTGTACGTGGAGTATTAGCGTCCAGCGAGCCCGCGGCAAGCGGAGGGCGACCTTCAGGCCGCCCTCCGCCACGGGCGGAGGGGGCCTCACAGCCCGAACATGATCCCCATCTCCGGGGCCCAGTCGGCCGCCTTGGAGGTCACCCCGAAGGCGTTGTTGAACTTGAAGAACAGATTGCCGGCGACATGCCACTGCAATTCGCTGATGAACTCCCACTCATCCTGCACGCCCTCGACGCCGGTGTAAACGCGAAAATTCGGCGAGAGCCGTTTGAGGTACTCGACGGCCAATTCGCCGACTTCGATTAAGTCCTCGGCGCGGTTGTACTCGAAGGCGCCGCGCACGGTCATCGTGCCGAAGCCAAACCCACGGGTCAGGCCGGTTCCGAGTTTGAATTCCCAGTCGGAGGTGCCGATGAGCGAGGTCTCATTCTGGGTCGGGAAGACGGTTTCGAAATAACTGAACACCTCGGGACGCCCCGCCGTTTCGCGCGCCCAGCGGAAGCGCAGCTGTCCTTCGACATCGCCCAGCCCCGACTCGGTAATCTCGGTCGGCAGCGGCGAGGCATCCTCTCGGCTGCGCTCGAGTTCGGCCTGCATGATCGCCCCTTCCATCTCGATGGCCAGCCGGTCGCTGATGCCATAGGCGAGGAAAAGCAATTGCTCGTTGGCTTCGTAGTCGCCACGATAATCGACATCCTCGGTCCCGCCCAGTTCGTTGGGGGCATACTCCTCATTGGCGTTGCGGTAGTGCTCGACGAAGGGATAGACGAGAAGTTGTCCCTTCTGCACATAGGTGCCGAACATCGACGTGGGGATGCCCTCGCCGCGGTCGCGCAGATAAGTCGGCAGATCGCCGGTCTGCAGGTGTCCACGCGCCCCGCCGGCGTTCCCGACGGCCGGCCAAAGCGCGGCCAGAGCGAGCAGGATCCAAGCCCGTTTCATACCTACCTCCTCTTCGGTTGGAGTGTCCCAACGGTTTCGCGCCCGGCGAAACCGCAACCGATCGATCTGCAGGGAGTGCCCTCCCGATCTGTCGATGTGGCCGGTCAGGCGTTGACGAGCCGGAAGCGATGTCGGTCGCGCAGGAGGAGGCCCGGCTCGAGCTTCAATCACAATATACGCGGCCACGACGGGTTCGTTCAACCCGATCTGGCGGACTTTGGGAAGGGAGTGATTTAGGAGAGGGCTCAGCCCCCGCCAAGACGATCGTGGAGCCAGCGATGCAGGCCGTGAATGCCGCGCGGGTCGGCGTACATGAGCAGGCAGGCGTGGTGCACGGCATTCAAACCGAGGGCACCGGCCTTCTCAATGGCGGCTTTCGATTCCGAACCCTGCTGCATCCAGATGTGCTTGATGCCAAGGGCGGCGCATTCCTCGACAAGGCCCGGCGTCTGGGACGGCGGGACAACCGTGACCACCGCGTCCACCGGGGCCGGGAGTTTGGCGAGACTGCGGAAACAGCGCACGCCCTCGACCGTGTCGGCGTTGGCGTTGATCGGCACCGTCTCGTAGCCGCACTCGGCCAGTTTCTTGAACACGGCATTGCCAAACCCACGGTTGCGCGAAACGCCGACCACGGCGATGCGACGTTGAGCGAGGAACTCGGTGATTGCCGGTTGCATGCTGGGCTTCCTGTCCGTCAATTTAAGTCCTCCGGCGGTACGAAAACCATCCGGAATGGCAAATTCTGGTGGGAATCTAGGCCGGCGCGGCGCAATGTTGCGACTGGAGTCCGGTCGTTATCGCCGGATGGTTGCGAATATGACCTTCGGGAACGTGTACGAGGATCGGGAACGCGCTGAATCGTATGCGCGGCTGGAGTTTCCGGGCACCTACTACCTCGCCTACCGCGACTTGCCGTCGCTCATCGCCGAGCATGTCAACGGCTATGCGGCGTTGGATTTCGGCTGCGGCGCGGGACGCTCGACCCGCTTCGTGAAGCGTCTGGGCATGACCGCCGTCGGCATCGACATCTCCGCTGAGATGCTGACTCAGGCGCGACGCCTGGATCCCGAAGGGGACTACCGTCTGGTCGCCGACGGCGAACTGGGGGACTGGCGCGGCGAACGGTTCGACCTGGTCTTGTCGGTCTTCACCTTCGACAACGTCCCGACCCGCGAAAAGAAGGTCGCGCTGTTCCGCGGGTTGCGCGGCCTGCTGCGCGCCGGCGGACGGATGATCAACCTCGTCTCGGCGCCGGAGATCTACGTCAACGAGTGGGCGTCATTCACCACGCGCGACTTCCCCGAAAACCGCGCGGCCCGAAGCGGCGACCGTGTGCGCATCATCATGACCGATGTCGCCGACCGCCGTCCGGTCGAGGACATTGTCTGGAGCGATGCGGCATACCGCGACGTTTATGACGCTGCGGGACTGACGGTCGTCGCGACCCATCAACCGCTGGGACGTTCTGATGAGCCCTTCGAGTGGAAATCGGAACTGACAATTGCGCCGTGGACTATCTATGTGCTGGCGCCGGCCTGAATGAGACAAGCCCCGGCCGACGGCCGGGGCTTGTGTGGAATCATCACCCTCTTCCCTACTTCAGCAGCACCATCTTGCGCACCTGGGTCTGTCCGCCGATCTCGGCGCGGAAGAAGTAGACGCCGCTGGCCATGGCGCGGCCGGTGGGATCGCGGCCATCCCAATAGGCGGTGTAAGAGCCGGCCGGCTGGAAGCCCTCAACCAAGGTGGCGACAGTCTGGCCCACGATGTTGCTCACGCTGATGCGAACGGGGCCGTCGCCGGAGAGTGTGTAGGGAATTGTCGTGCCAAGATTGAACGGGTTCGGATAGTTCTGGGAGACAGTGAAACCGGCGGGCAGCCCGCCCGCGCTTTCATCATCGAACACACCGGCCATGGTGTAAACGATTACGGTTCGGCTGAAATTCATCCAATTTGAGCCAAATCCGTTCTGATTGATGATCTCCGAAAGGTTACCTGGACCATCGTAAGCGTAGAGGAACCGCATTACGGATGGGAACGTGAAGTAGGCCGTCACCATTTCGATTCGTCTGTTGGAGGAGTAGCGGGTCGTGTCCGCCGAAAACGCGACCCAGGCAGAGCCGGCGGTATCCCAATCGGAGCGCACGTTGAGGATTTCGTTTGTGGTCGCCCCATCGTAGCCGAAATCGTACTTAAACCAGTTCCGCCAGGAGCTGTTGCGCCACAGCTGTGAAAGTTGCTGGGTTCTCCGTCCGCTCCCGTCGTAACTGTAGACGACCCGCTCGGCGTCGATCCAGGCGCCCGTCCATGCCTGAGTCAGTATCTCTGATAGACCGAAGCCGCCGTATGTGTAGATATCCTTGCGCATATTGACCCAGGCAGAACCAGACCAGATCTGCGTTATCGTGGTCGCGAGGTTGGAGCCGGAGTAAGTCATCGTGGAGTAAAACTCGTTTACCCAGGCGCTCCCGCTCCACGTCTGGCTCAGCGATGTGGCGACGTTTCCGCTGCCATCATAGGTAAAGGTCGCCATCGTCGCATTGACCCACGCGCCAGACCAGGTCATCGACGTGCTGGTGGCCAAGCGCCCACTGCCGTCATAGGTATTGACCGATCTGGTCTCGTTGACCCAGTTTACGCCGTCCCCGGTTGACTGAAACACCGTCTCGGTCAACTTGGCGCCGGAATAGGTGTACGTGGTTCGGTTGGACGGAACCCACTGAGCTCCGTCCCACCAAAAGCTCGTGTCCGACTGCGGCAGGTATGTGACGAGCGCCGCAAGCTCGTCGAGAACCCGCAGCATCTCCGAAAGGTCGGAAGACTGGGCGTGGTGCGCCGCCAGGGAGACGGCGATAAGATGGTGTTGCTCGGGAGTGGCCTGCGCTGGTGTTATGAGCGCTTGATCGTACTCTGCCGCCCGGCGTTCGAATTCCGATTTAGACGTTTGCAACCCCGCCACTGCCGCTGACGGTGCGCCTAGCGCCACGACCGCCACAATCAGGGTCTTGCAAAGCAATCGCAAAGCACCCATAGATGTTCCTCCGAGTTTTGGAAGGCGACCGGTCCACTGCGTCAGACGCCGGAGTCGTCAGAAGCATAACCCCCCCTGTCTGGAACTGTCCACAATAAACACAATCAGGACAAAAATAATTTGATTGGCGGGTAATAGCGGGGGGCGAGGGCCGGTTCTCACGGATGAATCGGATTCCACAGCCAGGGAAGTCGTTGGACCGGCCGGCTGGGTTTCATCGCAAACCCTCGGCCCGGGCGGCGCTGGGCCGACGCCGGGCCTGCCCCCGAACGGGCGGGAGCGCCCGCATTCCCGGGGTTGCGGACGGAATCTTCACAGATCATAGACGCCGGGGGTCGGCCGGTGAACGCGCAGGCGGCCCGAATGGAGCAGGATTAAGGATCCTGGACAGACGGCGATTGCGCCCGGACCTGGCGCACGGCCAGCGGCAAGGGGTCGGCGCGTTGCGAACGGATGTTGCGCGCCAGTCCTTCGGCGCGGGCGCGCAGAATCGGCGATCCGGCGAACTCGGCGCGAAAGGCCTCCGGCGACAGCGATGACCAGCGCGGACCGGGCGGGCGGCGTCGCTCGGGCAACGGCGCAAAGGCCGGCTCCGGGCTGGGCCGGGAGAACTTGTTCCAGGGACAGACATCCTGGCAGATATCACAACCAAAGATCCAGCCGTCAAACTGCGACGACAACTCCTCAGGGATTTCGCCGCGATGCTCGATCGTCCAGTACGAAATGCAGCGGTTGGCGTCGAGGACATACGGGGCCGGAAAGGCCTCGGTGGGACAGGCCTCCATGCAGCGCGTGCAACTGCCGCAGAAATCCGTGTGCGGAGGATCGGGCGGCAGTTCCGCGGTGGTGATGATCTCGCCGAGAAAAACCCACGAGCCGAAATCGCGGGTGATCAGGCAGGCGTTCTTGCCGATCCAGCCCAGGCCGGCGCGCTGGGCGATGGCCTTCTCCAAAAGCGGGCCGGTGTCGACGTAGGTAAGCGAACGGGCCCCGGGCAGCAGGTCCGCCAGCGTCTGCCGCAGCGCCTCCAGGCGCTCGGCGACCAGCGTGTGGTAGTCATCCCCCCATGCATAGCGCGACACTTTGAGCGCGCCGCACTCCTCATCGTGCTGGTCGGGGTGGTAGTAGTTGATCGCCACCGAGATGATCGACTGTGCCCCGGGCAGGACCTTCTGCGGGTCGGCGCGACGCTCGGCGTTGCGGGCCATCCACGCCATCGACGCATGATAGCCGCGCGTGAGCCACTGGAACAGGCGGTCGCGGAGATCGGGCTCGCTGTCGGCCGGACTGACGCCAAAGAGCGAAAAGCCCAGCTCGAGAGCGCGGTCATGCAGACGCTGGCGGATGAGGGCGGGGTCGGATTCGGACATAAGGCTCCGTCTCCGTCCGGCGGAGACCAATGTGGATTACGTCGGCCAGCGCGTTATTGTGGGCCCGCCCGCAAAGGAAAGCCCCCGTGCGCGGGGGCACACGGGGGCGGGTTGCGGTGTATGGTACATGGCGCCTAAGCGCCGTCTTCTGTGCTGTCGGCATCACAGGCGCGCTCCCACCAGCCGGAGAAGAATCCTCCGCCCCAGCGGGAGTTGCGGTCGTGCCCGCGGCCATGGCCGTTGCCATTGCCATCGTCGTCATCGTCATCGTCATCATCGGTCTTGCTCTGCCAGGTGCCGCTGACCGTTCCGGTGGCCAATCCGACATGCGACATCCACACGCCCTCATACCAGCCGCCGGTGGAATCGGTGTCGTTGAAACCCCAGGCGCCGCGCAGCAGTCCCTCGAAGTGGCCGTGCACTCCGATGGCCTTGCCGAAGAAGACCTTGCTGCCGTCGCCGCGGATGCCGAAGTGTCCTTTCAGGTGGCCGCCGAAAGCGCCATCCTCATTCATCCAGCGCCCGAAGAACTCGCCGTTGCGGCGCGAGGGGTTCAGCCGCCAGATGCCGTCCATCGGTCCCTCGCCGCAGGTGGTCAGCTCCAGACGGCGGGCGTTGATCGCCAGTTCATTGCCGAGGTTGTCGATCGGCACGATCTCCGCGAGATTCTCCAGTTCGGCCATGCTGAACGTGCGCGTGTACTGCGGCAGTGTCAGGACCAGTTGATTCGGCCCGGCGACCGAATCATCATCGATCGGAGGATCGACGACCAGCACCAAGAGTCCATCGAAGTGAACGCTGGTCTGCGACACCCACTCCAGCAGCCGCCGCGATGTGCGCGGGCGGACGATGTAGTCTTGTCCGGGTTCAAAACGAATCACCTGCCGCAGGACGATGCCGCCGTACTCAATCTCCAGCGAGCCGTCCCAATCGGTGAGCGTGGTCACCGTCGAGTCACCTTCCAGTTGCCCCCAACGCAGCACCAGGGCATAGACATCGCGGAGACTGTCGAGAGAGTCGAGCGCCACCGCCGGGAAGGCGGGATCCTCGACCAACGGATCGGCTCCCATCATGGCGGCCAGCTCGGCATCGCCAAAGGCGGGCGCCTCATCGGCGGCGCTGTAGCCGCCATATTCAGAGTAGAGATCATCGCCGGTGGTGGCGCTGTTGCCGCTGTCACCAGAACAGCCGAAACCGGCCAGACCGATGATGGCCACCAGCGAGAGCAGTGCGAGTTTTGCTTTCATCTATGAACTCCTCCTTCTTCTCGTCGATTCGACACCAGCCAACTCAAAACGCTGGGACCATATCCTTGCAAGGCAACTGCCAGAGCCGGCATGATTATATCTGCTACTTCAATTATCGACCGTAATACATTCACAATCCATGAATTAGACAGATAGAGCCAATGTCGATCTCAGACCCATTGGTGCGGCATGACGGTTCCTGTTGTACCATTCGGTACAGAGTTGTACCGGGCGGCCGGACAGCCGACAGGTACATTGAGGGGGTCTTTCTGAAACGGGTCTTCACCAGTCCCTGGCTTGTCATCGCCGTGGCCGTCCTGATCCTGGTTGGGATCAATGCCGGCTATCGTGTGATCGTTGCCGACCTGCGGGAGACGCTGGACAGCGAACTGGGCCGTCAACTGGGCGGACTGGCCGAGACGTTCGCCGCCACGCTGGATGTCGCCGATGTGCGCGACGCGGTCGCGTCGGCGGAGACTTTCGATCCCGATGCCTATATGCGTCTGCGGGCGCGCGCGCAGGAGTTCGCCGATGTCAATCGGCTGGTGACCGCCACCGTCCTCGACAGCAATTGGCAGGATCCGTTTGCCGACGCCGCCGATTCGCTGGGGGCGAAGGTGTACTCGCTTCTGGACCGTGATGGCCGCTGGGCGCCGGCGGTCGGATTGACCTGGGTGTCGCAGACATTCCGTTGGGGGGATTCCTACTACCGCAGCGCGGCCGCGCCGATCGAGGACCCGACCAGCGGCGCATTCCTCGCCATCGCGCGCATCGAAGCGGACGCGCGTCATTTCGGCGCGCTGGACCGTCTCGATCGGCTGGCGTGGTGGATCCATGGTTTGTCGGCGGCGCTGGCGCTGGCCCTGGTGGCGCTCTTTCTCGGGCAGGCGCGTCTTGCGCGACGCTGGGAGCGGGAGCTTCTGCGGTCGGAGAAATTGATCGGGCTGGGACGTCTGGCGGCCACGATTGCCCATGAGATCAAAAATCCTCTCGGCATCATCAAGGCGACGGCGCAGCGCCTCGAACGCACCGCCGGGCAGAATCTGGCGCCGGAGAAACGCGATGAACTGCTCAAGTTCATCCCCGAAGAAGTGGACCGTCTCAATCGCATCCTCACCCGCTATCTGCAGATTGCCGCCACCGATCAATCGCACCCGGCCCCCGTCGATGTGGGCCGTCAGCTCCCCCAGTGGATCGAGGCGATGCCGGAACGGGATCGTATACGATTGTCTCTTGATACCACGGGTCCGATCCACGCCGATCCGGAGGCGCCCCGGCAGGTGGCGCTCAACCTGATTCGCAACGCGCTGGAGGCGTCACCCAATGGCGCGGGCATCGAGATCGCATGGACACAGCAAGGACGGTACGGGCAGTTGCGCATCAGCGATCATGGACCGGGGATACCGCGGAAACTGCGCGCGGCGGTCTTTGAGCCATTCTATACGACCAAAACGAGCGGCTCGGGGCTGGGGCTTTATGCGGTCAAGACGCTGGTGGAGCGCGACGGCGGGCAGGTGGCAATCGAGGACAACCCGGGCGGCGGCGCCGCGGTGATTGTGCGTTGGCCGCTGGCATCCGAGGCCGGCGGCGCGACAAACTGATTCATCGAAGGAAGGATTGCCGGCATGGCACGAATTCTTGTGATCGACGACGAGGAACGGATCGGGTTGCTGTTGTCCGAAACCTTGCGCGACCTGGGTCATGAGGCCTCCTACCTCACCGACGGCCGTGTGGCGCTCGAGCGTTTGAGGCCCGGCGCCTATGATCTGGTGATCACCGATCTGCGCATGGAGCCGGTGCCGGGCATGGAGATTGTCCGGGCCGTCGCGGCATTGCCCGGCACTGATGTCGCGGTGTTGACCGCGCACGGCACGACCGGCGCGGCGGTGGCGGCGATGAAGGCCGGTGCGCTGGATTTTCTCTCCAAGCCGCTGGACCTCGACGAGATGACCCAGTGGGTCGAGCATTGGGACCGCGGCCGCGGCGACCGGGCAACGAGCGAACTGCGGGTCGCGCCGCCGTTGGCGGCGGCGCGCGCGGAGACGCTCGTGGGCGATTCGGCGCCGATGCGCGAGATGCGCCGCCTGATCGAATTGGTGGCCCCGCGCGATGCGACGGTGCTCATCCTCGGCGAGTCGGGCACGGGCAAGGAACTGGTGGCGCGGGCGCTGCACGATGCCTCACCGCGCGCCAACGGGCAGTTCGTCGCCACCAATTGCGCGGCGCTGACCGAGACGCTGCTGGAAAGCGAACTGTTCGGCCACGAGAAGGGGGCGTTCACCGGGGCTTACAAGCAGCGCATCGGCCGCTTCGAACTGGCCGACAAGGGCACGCTCTTCCTCGATGAAATCGGCGAAGTCTCTCCCGGCTTCCAGTCGAAATTGCTGCGCGCGCTCGAACAGCGGGAGATCGTGCGCGTCGGTTCAGCGACGCCGATCAAAGTTGATGCGCGGGTGATCGTCGCCACCAACAAGGACCTGGCGCGGCAGGTGGCCGAAGGACGATTCCGTGAAGACCTGTACTTCCGCTTGAATGTCTTCCCGATTCACGTGCCGCCGCTGCGCGAGCGGCTCGATGACATCGAAGCGCTGGCGTTGCACTTCCTACGGCTGCAGGGATATCAGAAACCGAGACTGGCGCGCGCGGTTGTCGACCGCCTGCGCCAGCACTCCTGGCCGGGGAATGTGCGCGAATTGAAGAATGTGATCGAACGGGCGGTGATCCTCGCCAACGGCGGGCCGCTGGCAGTTGAGCATCTCGGACCGCTCACTTCGCCCCGGGTCCATCACGACCCATCGCTGGCGATGCCGGCCGAGCATGGCCTCGAGGATGTGGAGAAGCGGCTGGTGGAAGAGGCATTGAAGGCCTCCGGCGGCAACAAAAGCGAGGCGGCGCGTCGCCTGAAGATCACCCGCCGGGTCCTCTACGCGAAACTGCGCCGGTATGGACTTGAGTAGCGGACGAATCGGACGAAATGGACCAATCGGTCCAGTTGCGTCGGCGCCAAGCCCGGAACCGTTCAAGCAATTTATGCGAGAACGCATAGAACGCCTTGCATCTCAACGTGATAGGATTGCGCCTCCAGTATGGCCCGTTCGGCACCGATTTTGGTGTCTTCTAAGCGGCCATGTGCCGGAAGGAACAGTGAACGACATGTCTCGCTTGCAACATCGCTCCAGTGGCTCCGGACGTCATCGTCCGGGCATTCTCCCGTTGCTCCTCCTGTTGGCGGCGCTTGGAGCGCTTGTCCTCGTCTGCCTGCCGGCGTCGGCTTCGGCGCAGACACGCGAGGAAGCGGCCATCGAGATCGAAAAGACCGACGAGGTGCTCGCCAAGGCGCAGGACCTGCTCGATGAAACCGGCGCGCCGCGCGGACGGGGCACATTGGAGCTGGCGGTTCGACTGCAGACTCAGGCGAAGGTTTTCTTCACCAGCGGCAACTACCGCATGGCGGTGCGTCTGACGAAGGAAGCGCGCGACCGCGCCCTGGATGCGCTGGCGGGTGTTCGCCGCGCCGAGGACAACGAAGAGGCGGTCGAACGCGAATTGGAGTGCACCGATCAGATCCTGGAACAGGCGCGCGATCAAGACGGCGGAGGATTGCTGGCGATCCGTCGATTGGAACAGGCGCTCTCGACTCAGGCCCGCGCCTGGGAGATGTTCCGCAACCGGCGGCTGCGTCCGGCGTTGAAGCTGACGCTGGAGGCGCGTGACGCGGCGGGGCGTCTGGCCCTGCGCGGCCGCTTTGGACCGGGCGGTCCCAACCTCGACAGCCGGGTGGAGCGGCAACTGGATAGGCTCGGACAGGCCATCGATCGGGTCGCTGACCGGATCGCTCCGGATAATGAGCAGGGACAAACGGAATTGAACTCGGCACGCTCCGCCTATGGCGCGGCGCAGACCGCCTTTAACGAGGGAAAGTTCCTGTTGGCCGATCAGAACCTCCGCCTCACCCGGCAGGCCCTGATGCGGGCGGTGCAGACGGTCGAGGCGGATCTGGACGATCAGGACATCGCCGCGCTGATCAACGATGCCCGCCGTCGCTGGGAGAATCTGGGCGAGGATATCGACGCCGGCGGCGAGGCGCGTTGGCGCGACTGGCATGCGAAGGCCGGCAACGATTTGAACGAAGCCGAGCGGGCCCTGCGGTCCGGCGACCTGCGCAAGGCGGTGGTCCAGACCCGCGCGGCCATGAGTATGATGGACCGGATCGCCGACGAGTTGACGCCATAGCGCTCGGGCGATCGGGACAATGACGGCAGAGGCGCGTCATCGCGCCTCTGCCGTGCTTTTGCGCGGGCACTCGCGGGTCCGCGCCGAATGCGGTTAACGTTTGTTCACTCACTGCCGGGAAGCGACATTGACACGCGTGGCGGGCACGACGACCAATGCGGGCAGGTGGCGGCGAATCACGCTTGGCGCACTGGCAATGGCGACCTTCGCGGTCGGCGCCGCCACCGCTTCCTGGGCAGAGGAGCGCCATTGGCTGCTTGTGCCAGGTATCGGCCATGACCGCTTCGAGCAATCATTCTTCCTTGAGGACACGCTGGATATCGATCCCGACTCGCTTAAGACACTGGAGCGCACCATCGAAGACTTGAAGGAGTCGTATCTCTCGCTGGAAACCGCCTACCAGCGGGGCGCGACCGTGATCAGCAACACCCTCTACGCCACCGACGCCGCCTGGCGCAACATCGCCACGGCGCGCACACGCTGGCGGCGGCGGCAGTGGACGGTCGATGCCAACGCCCGGCTGGAATGGAAGGGCGATGATGACCGCGACACGATCTCGTCGGGTTATCTGTTTGGCCAGGCGACGGTGGCGCCGCGGTATACGCTGGGCGAGCGGTGGAGTGTCCTGGCGCGCGGCGACTGGGAAGGGACGGCCTACGACGCGCGCTCGACATGGGGGTTGGACTACTCCCGTTGGCGGGGACGGGCCGGGATACGTTACAGCGGCGCGTTGCTTGAGGCGATTGATATGACAGCCGGGCTCACCAGCCGCCGGGTTCCCGACTCGAGCCGTCTGGCCTATGAGGAGGCCTGGATCGCGGCGGAGGCGTCGTACTGGGAATGGGGACCGGCCCTCTGGACCCTGGCGGTGTCGCACCGGGCGCGGGAGTATGACACCGATGGCGCCGAACGGGACCACAGCCGCACCGAGGTTGAGCTGTCGGCGCGCGGCCACTTTGGCGATCGTTGGCGCGCCGAGGCGCAAGCCGACTGGGAGTATTGGAATTACGCGCAGGACGCGGAGATTTACTTTGACTTCGCTGTTGGCAAAGTGGAACTGGAGGCGCGACGTGCGGTGGGACGCTGGACGGTGGGAGCGCAAGCGCGGTCCCGCTGGGAAGGGGCGGCCAGCGACGCGTTCGCGGACAATGATTTCACCGACTGGGCGGCCGGACCGGTCGCCGGCTGGCAACCCTCGGGAATGGTCTGGATCGATACCGGAGGACGATGGGGCCGTCGGTATTACAGCGACCGCTCGCTGGTCTACGACGATTACGATTTCCTGGAGATTGATCTGAGCGTCGATGCCTCGGTCGGTGATCACTTTACGCTCAGTCTGTCGGCCACGTACGAGACGGAAAACCACGACAACCCGTCGCGCGACACCGACTACACGTATGGGGCGTTGGCCATACGCTTCCCCTTCCGATTGTGACGGTTGTCGCAAACGGACAAATTCCGCGTGGGTCGAGAAAAAAAGGTATTGCGTCCTGAGGGATCGTAGGTAACTTGTCCGCAGAACAAAGGAGCAAGCCGGAGGGAAGGGCAGCCACAGCACCGGATAAGTTGCGAATCTGAACGCATACAAGCTTCCACACCCCTCTGGGGTGAGCCGCTAAAAATCCCGCCTAATACCTGGGGTGATGGGCCCGGACCTTGGTCCGGGCCTCATTATTGATGGCCAAGAACATGTAAGCGCCCAGCGAGGTTCACACGGATGATGAGCCGCCCGATTCTGCCTGTCGCCATCGGTCTGTCGATCTTGAGTCTGATCCCCGTTGCCCGGGCCACGCCGCGGCTGGCGGCGCAATACGGTCAGGACTGTCAACTCTGCCATGCCAATCCGTCCGGCGGCGGCATGCGCAACTCGTATGTGACCGAATTCATCGGCCCCGCCGAATTGCCGTTACATCCTCTGCCCGCGCACGAGCGCGCGCGCTGGCCGAAGGCGCGTCTGAATGACTTCATCACTGTCGGGACCGACCTGCGTCTGCTCTACCTGGCCAGCGACAATGCCCGCACCGCGGTCGGCGCGCTGGACAACTCGTTTTTCCAGATGCAGGCGGATTTCTATGTCGCCTTCGAACCCGATCCGCAATTCCTGCTGTACCTCGATCGCGGCACCGGCGCCGACTACGAAGTCTTCGCGCTGGCGCGTCTGTTGCCGGCGCATGGATATGTCAAGGGCGGGCGGTTTGTCCCCGACCTGGGCTGGCGGTGGGACGACCACAATCACTACACGCGCGAGCGTCTCGATCTCGACTACCCCGGCGCCACCGAGACCGGGATCGAAGTCGGCCTCTCGCCCGGCCCGCTGACGCTGACCGGCGGCGTGTTCAACGGGAACGGCAATGCCCGGTTCGACGACAACTCGCAGAAGATGTATGTCGGCAAGGCGCTGGCACGTTGGCGCATGGGCTCAGTCCAGACTGCCCTTGGCGGATCGACCCGCTGGAACTCCGGTCCCCTGGTCAGGGAGCGGCTCTGGGGAATCCAGGGGCAGGCGAGCTGGCGACAGTTTGCCTACCTCGCCGATCTCTTCGGCCGTCGGATGGCGTCGGACGCGGACACCGGCCGTCGCGGACGCACCTGGTCCTGGGTCATGTCGCAGGAGCTGGACGTTCGACCGCGCCAGGGGCTGGACCTGTATGTCGGTTACGATTTCCTCGATCCTGATCTGGATCACGAAAACGGAACGCAATACCGCATCAGCGTCGGGTCGCGGATCTATCTGCGGCACTTCCTCAAAGTGGAGCCGTTGGTGCGCTTCGAGCGGGAGACGACCGCGCAGTCGGTCACCGATGACACACGGGTGGAGATACTCTTCCATGCGTTCTATTGAGAAACGCGGCGAGTGGCTGGCGGCGGCGGTGGCGCTGGTGTTTGTCACAATGGCCGGCTGCGCCGATTTCGGAACTGGCATCCCGACCGTCGGAAACGGCGGCGGCCAGAACGGCGACACCGCCACGGTTTCGTTTGCGGCCGATGTACTGCCGATCTTCGCCGCCAACTGCGGCGGGGCCTTCTGCCACAATCCCTGCGGCGCCAACAACGGCGGCGGGCTCTGTCTGCAAAGCCACGCGACCCTCATGCAGGGTGGCGTGGTGATTCCCGGCGACAGCTCAGGCAGCGCGCTGGTGCAGCGCCTCGAAGGCCGTCTGACACCGCGCATGCCTTACGGCCGTGCGCCGCTGGCCGACACGCTGATTCAACTCGTTCGCATCTGGATCGCCGAAGGCGCGCTGGACAACTGAGTCCTCCGGCCGCGTTACGGCTCAACTCGATTTGGCGAAGCGCGCCACGGCCTGCTTTTCGTGTTTGCCGACCAGGTCGGTGACGCGCACGGTCAGCAGATAATCGCCGCTGGGCAGATCGCCGATGTCGAGGGTGGCGGAGTGCATGATTTCGCGCGTGGAACCGGAGAGAACGCCGGTGCCCGGCCGCCCGGTTTTGAAGTCGCCGTCCAACGCGGAGATTTCGTAGTCGATCTGGTAGTGCGTCCGCCCGCTCTCGTCCAGGAGCAGGTGATACACTTCGAAGTAGAAGGCCAGCGGTTGATCGGGCAGGTACACCCGCGACGGCAGCGGCATCACCATTTGCTGATTCTTGATGAATGGCGAGCCGGGCTCGTAGATCGACCAGACAAACGACGCCAATTCGATGTCGGAGATCTCCTGGATTTCGGGGCTGATGTACTCCGGCAGGCGCAGGGGCTTCAGGTACGTGCCCGACTTGCCGGTGTTTTCGTCCTCGATGGTGGCGGCGACGGTGTAGCGACCCGGGGGCAGTTCGAGGACCTTTTGCTCGATGACCAATTGGTTGGTCGGTCCCTGACGGCCCGCCTGGCGGGAGATGATGCCGACTTCGCTGTAGACTTCCTCTTCGCGCTCATCGCGCACCAGCAGGGTGCGCCGGATGCTGAAACTGGTGGAATCGGGGCCGCGCCCGAGTTGCGCCAGCGGGTAGCCGAGGTTGATGTCCAGCCGCCAGGTCCCCGGCTGGCCGCGGAAACGGACGACATCGAGCGCGTAGTCGATCAGGTTGCGGCCGTATTCGTGATAATAAATCGCCGGCTGCAAATCGATGGCGCGCAGTCGGGCGGAGTGGAACTCGCCCGCCGACTGGCGGCGGAACGCCGGATCGGTCACCGGTGCCAGTTCGAAAAAGCCGAAGCCGCGCTTGTCCTCAAACTGAAAGGTCTCGTTCCAGCGATTATAGGACCAGACTTCGATGGCCGCATCGGCCTCGTTCAGCGGCGCGTCGAAGAAGTCATCCGCGCGGCCGCCCGGCGGCTCGACGCCGTCATTGTTGACCCCGGCCTGACGCACGATCCGCTCATCCGGCTGGCCGTAGCGTATGTACACCTCGCCGCGATCATCCCACGGCCGCCCTCCCTTGCCGGGACTGCCGAACAGATAGATGGCGTGATAGACCCGACGGTCATGTTCCTCGCGGAACTCATTTTCCGGGGTGGTGGGGGTCGGGTCATGGGAGGTCCAGAAGCGACGCAGCCAGTCGGCCGAGGCGAGAGTGTCCTCGATGGTGACATACTCGCCGAACTTTTCGGCGCCGAGCAGCGCGCGCAACGCCGCTTCCTCTTCCCGTTCGGTCAGCGGGGCGCGTTCGCCCCTGGATTGCAGCGGGGCGGCGCAGGCGGCGGCCAGCGCCGCCAGCATGACGGCAAAAAGCAGGCGGACCAGCGCCCGCGGGGAGCAAAACAGCGAGTATTGTCCGGCCACCGCACGCATCGATACTGACACTAAGATACGCGTCCGGAGCGTGTTTTGGCGCCGGGATTGTGCGAACGGCGTGCGGAAATCCTCCGGGCCGATCTCTTCCCCTGCGACCGCATCATGAGCACACCTCCGACCGGCCGGCGCGGCAGACTCCACGAACCGGTGGAGCGCTGCGGCCGGTCCGCGCCCACCGACGCCGAGCGCGACGCTGAATTCCGTGAAGACATCCGGCAGAGCGCTCGTCGGGGACAGCTGTTGGCCGGCGGGCTGGCGATCGTCGGCCCGGCTTTTACGATGATCGTTTTCCATCTCCTGATGGGCGACGAATTCGAACTGACCGGGGGCGAGCATGTCCAGATGGTCCACCGGGACGCGTTCATCGTCATGGGGCTGGGCGCGTTGACGCTGGCCACTGACCGGTTTCGCATTGTCCGCGAGCACGGCCGTTTCATCGGACGGCGCCGGATGGGGGCTTTCCATTGTCTGCAGGATTGTGAGCGCGAATCGGAGGAAGGTCGATGTGACCAGCGGACCGGATCGAGGGGAGCACCTTCAACGTTCCCCTGCCAGTAACCGGCCCGGCTGGAAACCGCCCCGACGGCGTCCCGCGGGACATTTTCGCCGGGCGCCGACGACGACGGCGCATCCCCAAAAAGAACAAGCCCCGGTGTGGAGCCGGGGCTTTCGATTTTGGTGCCGAAGGCGGGATTTGAACCCGCACGCCCGTAAGGGCACTGCGCCCTGAACACAGCGTGTCTGCCAGTTCCACCACTTCGGCAGCGGCGGGATTATCGCCAATTGCCGTCCGGCAATCAAGCCTCAGTTTTGCGGCACGGCGGTCAGCTGGTAGCGGGCGATTCGGTTGTTCTTGGTGTCGGCGATCAGGACCATGTCGTCGTAGCAGGCGATCCCGCAGGGGTCAAAAAGGCCGAGATCGTCGGCGCTTTTCCGGCCAAAGGTCAGAACATACTGACCGTCCTTGTCAAACATCATGACCAAGCCGTTGGCCCGGTGGAGGACGAAGACATTCCCCTGCTCGTCGACCGCCAGGTACTTGGTGTCAACCAGCGGCATCCGGAAGACATCCTGTCCCGAGTCGGGCAGCGCCGGCAAATACTCCGGGAGAGCCAGATACTGGACGCCGTAGATGCCCGGATACTGAGCCACGAAGAGTCGGCGCTGGTCGCGGACAATGCCGAAGGCGACGCCGGTCGGGTTGTAAACGTCACCGAAGGCCCCGCCGGAATCGACCACGGGGTAGAGAATCCCCTGCGGCGTCGGCTCGAGGAAATCGCCCAACATGACATAAATGCGGCCGACGGCGACGGCGTAGAATACGCTCTTGTTGGCGTCCAAGGTCGAAGTGATCGATTCGAAGCGCGGCACATCCCAGTAGCAGATGGGCGGCGCGTTGGGCTGGGAGGCGCAGCGATAGGTGGAGTCGAGTTCGGCAAAGGGCGCAAAGCCGCCGCCGGTGGCGCGTCGCAGCCAGATCTGCGGCGTGCTGTTGACCGCCGCCAGCGAGAAGGCGCGATCCTGCGCGACCGCGTGCGGTTGGGGAATCGGATACGACTCGATAAATTCGCCGTTGGGGGTCAGCCGCACGATGCGATCGTTGCCGGTGTCGCAGATGTAGATCGTGCGGTCATAGCCGACCGTGACGCCGAAGGGACGGACAAACGGGATGCCGTCGGCGGCGGTCCAATGCGGCAGCACCGGAGCCATGGTGGTGTCGGTCAAACGGCCGCCATCGTCGTCGCGCACATCGGTCGGCAGCGGCAGTTTTTCGCCGCAGGACAGAAGGACGATGCCGAGCAGACTCAGGATGATGATGGGCCGCATTACCAGATCCAACGGATGCCGAACTGCCAGTGCACCGGGTTGTCAAACCGCGACGGGTCCGCCCAGATCGGCAGTTCATACCCGACCGGCGCGGTTTCGAAGAAGTTGTCCCCCACCGGGACCGGATCTTCAGCCCGGTAGACCTCACCGGTGACGGGATTGATCAGCGCCACATTTTCATGATTGAACAGATTGGTGACTGATACCAACAGACTCAAACGGCCCTTCCCCACCGAAAAGTGCTTCGCAACGGACAGATCAAGCGAGCGCCAATAGGGACCGACCGCCGAATTCGGGTCGCCGTCGCGGAGATAGTGCACATCGCCGTCTTCGTCGGTGGAGTCGCGGTAGGGTGTAAATCGCTTTCCCGCCTCGGCCCAGAGGCCGATGTGGAAATCCCAGTTACCGCCGATCCCGATGCCGAACAGACGCGGCGAGTCATCCGGGCCATAAGTCCAGTCAAACGTGGAGGCAAAGCGCCACGGCTTGTCCCAGTCGAAGGCAATTTCCTGATAGAGCACGGTGCCATCGCGGCTGATCCGGCCGCGGAAGACATCCTCCGGCGAAGAATGTTCGCCACGGATGCGGGCAAAGGCGGCGGACAAATTGGTGCGAAAGGTGTTCCCGCGCCGTCCGTCGAGGGTCAGCTCGATCCCGCGCGACTGGGCGATGTCGCGGTTGGCGTAGGCGTACCAGTAATCCTCCGGGTGATCGGGGTCGGGAATGACCGCGACCGCGGCAATGTAATCGCGAACATCGCGTTGGTAGACACTGGCGGTCAGTCCCCAATCGGGTGTGTAGAGCCACTTGATTCCACCCTCGATGGCAATGGTCTTTTCGGTTTCCAACGCGGGGTTACCGAGCAGTTGGTAGGACGACGGCGAGCGGCTGCGCAGTTTGGCGTAGATGTGGCGCGGGTTGGGGCGTTGCGCCAGGCGGTCATAGGAGACAAACAGCGACATCGACGGCCCCAGAGCATGGGCAACGCCGATGCGCGGCATCACCCAGCCACGGGCGCGTCCGCCGAGAAGTTCGATGGTCTCATCCAGATACTTCTCACGCATGCGCGCGGTGACGTTGGGTAGCGTGGTGTCGTCCATCAGTTGATCCAGATACGCTCCGGGCCACCACAGCTCGCCGCGCAAACCGATGTTGAGGACCGTGCCCTGGATATTCGCCTCGATCTGCGCCCAGGCGGAGGCCGAGGTGGGCGAGACACGGTAGTGGTCGGTGTTCAGGCCGCCCAGCCCGAGCCAGGGGCGAAAGATGTCGATCACCTGCAGCGTCTGCGGCGCGACTTCAGCGCCGGTCTGCAGCGAGACCGAAGGACTGAAACGGACATCGGCATCGGCGCGGGCGGTGTAAGTCTCCGAGAAATGATCGTGCCAGAGATCGCCATCGCCAACGTCGTAGAAACCATCCCCGGCGTGCACGGTGTAGTACTGCGATCCCGGAGTGCTGTCGATGCGAATCGGGCCGGTATCCTGCGGCGGGACATATTCTGATGGCGCCTTACCGTTGACATCGCCGTGCAGACGGGCAAAGACACGCGCCAGACTGAGTTCCAAACCGGTGTGCTGGCCGGGACGGATGCTCCAGCGCAGAATCTGGGAATTGGACTGGCGGGTGAAGGTGGTGGCGCTCTCGAGATGGCGGGCGTACGCGAATGGCCAGCCGTAACTGAAGGTGGCGGTGCGCAGACGAGTGTCGAGCGAGGCGGCATCCTGATCGATGTTGGTCTCGGCGGTGAAAAGCGCCGAGACCCGGTGCACGGGGTTGAGCCGCCAGGCAAGTTTGGCGAGGGCGTGGTAGCGATTGTCGGAGCGCGGTGTCCAGCGGGTGCCGCCGGCCACCGACGAGTTCGGACGACCAGAGCCCAAATAGGTATCGGAAAGATCGCCGCTGACCGAGAGCACAAACCCGGGCGCGAAGCGGGGGTCGGACACGGCGATCGGCAGACCCAGCGCCCGCAGCGGACCGGAGAGGGTCAGCGCCGCCCGGTCGGTGTTCCAGTCGCCGGCCGACTGCGGCGAGAGGCGGTCGGTTGAGTACTCCACCTGCCCGCGCAATGCCGGGGTGGGTTCGATGGTTTCCACCAGCACCGCCCCGGCGGCGGCGCTGGTCAGATCGGCGGAGAGCCCTCCAGTCACCACGGTCACCGCTTCGACGGCGGATGTCGGCGGACGGACCGCCATGCCCTGCCGCAGGAAAGGATCGGCGACCGAGACGCCGTCGACACGATAGTCAGTCTCATACGTGCGCGCGCCGCGGATGTGAATCTCACGATCCACCTGTGTCACACCCGGCTGGCGCAGGACCAGTTCGGTCAGCGCCAGGGGTGCCATATCGAGATCCTGACGTTCCACTGTGCGGCGGGTGGACGGCGCGGCCACCGCAATCGGCGGCCGTCGTCCGATGACGATGATCTCTTCTCCCAGCGGCAGGACAGTCGGAATCAGGGCGATGGTCAGGGTTGTCGTATCCTCGGCGCCGATCCACAGGTCGTTCTGACGCCACTGCGTATAGCCGACCACACTGGCCTCGATCTGGTAGTATCCCGCCTTTAAGCTGTCGAAACGGAAGCGTCCGTTGTCGTCGGCGATCGCGCCGCGTCCCAGCAGCGGAATGTAGATGGTCGCGCCGGGCAGGGTCGCACCGGAGGCCGAGTCGATCACGACACCACGCACAGACCCGTTGGCCGCCTGCAGCGAGACCGGCTTGGCCAGGATGACCAGCAGGCCGATGGCGGGCAGAAGCACAGGTGACAGATGAAACGGTCTCATGGTCGGGTCGACAATGGGCCGAAGGTACCTGCTCTACCCGTCAGAGATAATAATATTCCCCGGACCTCCGGGGGCGCCGGGGTGAATCAGCAATTGAACGTGGAGTCGTAACCCTCTTAATTGCCGTCAGATGAGCGAGACCAAACCAGCGCCGGCCATCAAGGTCATCACCTCCAACCGCCAGGCGAGATTTCGATACGAAATCCTCAGCACGGTGGAAGCGGGATTGGTCTTGACCGGCACCGAGGTCAAGTCGCTGCGCGACGGCAAGTGCAACCTCAAGGAAGGGTATGCGCGCATCGACAAGAATGAGGCGTGGCTGATCGGGGTGCACATTCCGGAGTATACCGAGGGGAACCGGTTCAACCATGAACCGACGCGGACGCGCAAATTGCTGCTGTCGCGGCGGCAGATCCGCCAGTTGGGCGAGGCAACCCAGCAGGAGGGGCTGACGCTGGTCCCGTTGCGTGTGTATTTCAAGGGCAAGCACGCGAAGGTGGAAATCGGCGTCGGACGCGGGAAAAAGTTGTATGACAAGCGGGCGGCCATCGCCAAACGCGAAAGCGATCTGCGCCTGCGGCAGGCGCGGCACCGGAGACGGTAGCGACGATGAAGGATCGGCCGATCGGCATCTTTGATTCGGGCGTGGGAGGACTGACGGTCCTCGACGCGATCGCGCGCGCCTACCCGGCGGAGCCGTTGGTCTACTTCGGCGACACCGGGCGGTATCCGTATGGGGTGCGTTCAAAGGCGGTGATCGTCGAGTTCTCGCGGCAGATTGCCGGATTCCTCGAACGGCAGCGGTGCAAGTTCATCGTGATCGCCTGCAACACCGCCTCATCGCTGGCCCTGCGCGAAGTGGCCGAACAGGCGGCGGTCGAAGTGATCGGGGTGATCGAGCCCGGCGCTCAGGCGGCAGTCCAGGCCAGCCGGTCCGGACGGATTGGCGTGATCGGGACCGAGGCCACGGTGGCATCGGGGGCCTACACGGCGGCGATCCACGCCATTGCGCCACACGCGCAGGTGATCGCGCGCGCCTGTCCCCTGTTCGTTGCGCTGGCGGAGGAAGGGTATGCCGGCAAACCGGCGACGCGTCTGATCGCCGAGGAGTATCTGGCGCCGTTTCGCGACGACGGCATCGACACGCTGGTCCTGGGATGCACCCACTATCCCATGCTGGCGGCGGACATTGCCGAGGTCATGGGGCCCGCCGTGACGCTTGTCGATTCAGCCACGGCGGTGGCGCATGCGGTGGCCGACCGCCTGCGGCAACGCAACCACCATCGCGAGACCGCGCAGACGGCCGAGACGCGGTATTATGTCTCGGATACGCCGGGACGGTTCCAGCGGGTGGGGCGTCGCTTTCTCGGACGCGCGGTCGAACCGGTCGAAGTGGTCGACCTGGAGACGTTGCAAGCGCTCACGGTGACGCCCGTGAAGAACTGACCCATCGAAGAGTCCATGACCCGCATTGTCATCGCCTCCAACAACCCGCACAAGGTGGCGGAGATTCGCGCCATTCTCGAGGGTCTCCCCTATCAGGTTCTCAGCGCCGCGGATTTTGCGGATTTCCCCGATCCGGAGGAGGATGGGGCCACATTGGAGGAGAATGCCCGGATCAAGGCGGTGGCGGTGCAGCGGGCAACGGGGCTTTGGGCGCTGGCCGATGATTCCGGGTTGGAGGTGGAGGCGCTCGACGGCGCGCCCGGGGTGATCTCGGCGCGGTTTGCCGGGCCGGGGTGCAGCTTCGCCGACAACAACCGCAAGTTGCTGGAGTTGATGCGCGATCTGCCCGAGCCGGAACGCGGGGCGCGTTTCCGCTGTGTGGCGGCGCTGGCCAAGTCGACGGATGAGGTTGTCATCTTTTCCGGCGAAGTCCATGGAATCATCACCCGCGCGCCGCGGGGCGAGGGCGGGTTCGGCTATGATCCGGTCTTCTATGTCCCCGAACTGGGTTGCACCTTTGCGGAGGCCTCGCCGGAGGAGAAAAACCGTCTGTCGCACCGCGGACGCGCCTTCCGGCAGGTGGCCGACTATCTGCGCCGTGCGCTCGGCTGACATTCTGGGGCTGTCGGGACTGGGACTTTTGACGTATTTTAGGAGCTCACTCGGGGCGTAGCGCAGCCTGGTAGCGCGCTTGGTTTGGGACCAAGATGTCGGAGGTTCAAATCCTCTCGCCCCGATTTCCATTCCGGGCGCAAGGCCTGCCGTTGCCCCCGTAGCTCATTTGGAAGAGCAGCAGCCTTCTAAGCTGTTGGTAGCAGGTTCGAATCCTGCCGGGGGTACCAATTCAATCGGGATTGCTCTCTCGCGGTTGGCTGCGACAAAAAGCAGATTCCGCGCTTTGTTCGGAATAGCACTGGGTGGCATGCAACGCATCGGGAGGGCGAGGCTCCTGCCGAGCTGCGTTTCCGCTGTCGCCGCCAAGAGCAGGCGCGGCGGAAGCCTTGCCCTCCCGGGTGGTTCCTGGTGGGTCAGGAGCGCTGCGCCGTGACAATACCAGTGGATTCAAGGGTGTTGAGGGCGCAGCGCTCCTGACCTACGACTCCGAGTCTCGCCCCTTGTCCTCCCGGGCCGCTGAAGGCGGATCGGTATGACGGGGGATGGGCCGACTGCGCCAACGCCCCTTCGACAAATCTGACAATTGCCGCAAATCCGGGCTGGACGAAGCGGGTGGCCGTGGCCATCGTTCCGCCATCACAGCGAGGTGGGGCATGATCGATCGGATTGCGCGGTATTTCGAGTTTGCCGAACGCGGAGCGACCTGGCGCGAGGAGTTGGTCGGCGGGCTGGTCACCTTCCTGACCATGGCCTATATCATCTTCGTGCAGCCGGCGGTGTTGGCGCAGGCGGGGATGGACTTTGGCGCGGTGTTGGCGGCGACCTGCGTATCGGCGGCGCTGGCGACCGCGCTCATGGCGGTGTGGGCCAAGTACCCGATTGCCGCCGCGCCGGGCATGGGCGAGAATTTCTATTTCGTCTTTGGCGTGGTGATGGCCATGGGCATGGCCTGGCCGGAGGCCATGGCGGCGGTCTTCTATGCCGGGCTGATCTTCATCGTGCTTTCCCTCGGCCCGATCCGCAAGGCGGTGCTGGATGCCATTCCCGACAGTCTGAAGTCGGCCACCGGGATCGGAGTTGGACTTTTCATCGCCTTCATCGGATTGACCGATGCCGGGATTGTGCAGCGCAATCCGGCCGCCTTTGTGCAGCTGGGCGATCTGAGCCGGCCGCCGGTCCTGTTGGCTCTGGGCGGGCTTTTCATTACGATCGTGCTCATGGCGCGCGGCGTCCGGGGAGCGATCTTCTGGGGGCTGCTTGCAACCGCGCTGGGCGGGATCGCCACGGGGCTGATTCATGTCGAGGCGATTGTCTCGACACCGCCGTCGCTGGCGCCGACGTTTGCACGGTTGGATTGGACGCCCGCGTTGTCCGCGCACTTCCTTACCGCTCTGTTTGTCTTCCTGTTCATGGCGGTCTTTGACGCGACCGGCACACTGGCGGCGGTCGGACAGCGGGCGGGATTCATCAGAAGAGACGGCGAGTTTCCGCGGGTGACACGGGCTTTCGCCGCCGACGCGCTCGGCGGGACCGCCGGCGCGGTGTTGGGCACGACCACTGTCACCGCCTATATCGAGTCGGCCTCGGGGATCATGGCCGGTGCGAAGACCGGGGTCGCCGGATTGGTCGTGGCGGCGCTGTTCCTGCTTTCGCTTTTCTTTGCGCCGCTGGTCCAGGCGATCGCCGGCGGAGTGGCGATCTCCGGAGGCGTGATGCTCAAACCGGTGACGGCGCCGGCCCTGATCGTGGTCGGGGCGTTGATGGCGCAATTGGCCAAAAACGTCCGCTGGGACGACATCACCGAGGCCATCCCCGCCTTCCTGCTGGCCATCGGGATCCCGCTCACGTACTCCATCAACGACGGACTGGCCTTCGGCTTTGTCTCATACCCATTGGTGAAATTGGCGGCGGGGCGGCGTCGCGAAGTGCATCCGGCCCTCTATGCGCTGGCGGCGCTGGTGGTCATCCGTTACATCGTGGCATGAACCCGCGCGCCGTCGCAGTGGACTTTGCCGGAGCAATTCTGTAGATTGTGCGCCGCTACGGTGGGTGTAGCTCAGTTGGTTAGAGCACCAGGTTGTGGCCCTGGTGGCCGTGGGTTCAAGTCCCATCACCCACCCTCATTTCGATTCGGCTGTCGCAGTAGACTCCAGCGCATCGCATCCAGGAAGTGGCGACAACGTCGAGATCGCGACGGCGTCCGTGAGGTGGCCGCACCCTCACATTGCATGGAAACATGCAATTCGCTGCCAGGCGGTGGATCGCGGCCACCCCACGGGCGCTCCTGTAACTATCGCGCATTCAGTTAATTACGCTGCTTTTATCAAGCATTCGATCAGGCGGCTCTCCCAAACTTATTTTATCCCAATGCCGGCCGATTACGTATAATAGGACACGATGACGAAGCGTTTGACACAGGGGACCATTTCATGCGCGCTGGCCGTGGTCTTCCTGGTCTCGGCCGGTTCGCCCGGATTGCTGTTGCATAACTGCCGGCAATACGGGACACAGTCGACGCAGTTGTGCGACTGTTGCGCCGGTGAGGCCGTGGCGGAGCGTGGCTGCTGTGCCAAGCCGGAGGAGGCCGCGCCTGCACACTGCTCCACCGAGTCACTTACGCCTGCCTCGGTCGAGACGGGTTGTTGCTTTGTCAGCTATGAGCGTCCACTGTCCTTCCATGGACAGACCAACGGCGCCCTCAAGTTCGAATACTCTCTGTCTGATGCCGTTCCGCTGCCCTCCGTTGTGACCATGACGGCGATTGTCACAGCCGCTCCCGCGGTCGATCGTGAAGGTGGCGGCCGGCATTGCTCTGACCCGCCCCTTTTTCTCCTCACGCACTCATTCCGCTGTTAATCAGCCAACGGTTGGTTTGACCGTCGCCGGCCCATCCGGGCCGGTGTACTATACCGTTTGGCGCGCGCCCGTTGCGGGCGTGTTACGAAACACGGGATGGGTGACTGATGAAGACCTTTGGCATCTGGATGTTCGCCTTGCTGGCCATGGCGGCGCCCTCGGGGTTGTGGGCGCAATCGCCCCCAACTGACACGTTGTCGCTCGACGAAGTGGTCGGCGAGGTGCTCCGTCACAACGACGCCCTCAAGGCGGCCGCCTTCATGGAGGAGGCGGCGCGACGTCAGGTCGGCCCGGCCGGGGCCTGGGATGACCCGATGCTCATGCTGGGCATCGAGAACCTGCCGTCCTCGCTGCGCTTCGACGAGGAGATGATGACGATGAAGGCCGTCGGCCTGTCGCAGCGCATCCCCTACGCCGGCGAAAAGGGTCTGCAGGCCAAAGCACAACGCGCCGAGGCCGAGGCAACCGGCGAGGACCGGCGGCAAAAGACGCTCGATCTGGTGGCCGCCGCCAAGACGGCGTACGCCGAACTCTATTACCACCAGCAGCTGATCGACGATCTGGAGCGTCAACGCGAACTGGCCGAGCAAATCGCCACCAGCGTGCGCTCGCGTCTGGAGGCCAACCTGGCCGGGCAGGATGAGTTGAACGCGGCTCTGGCGACGATGTGGCGTCTGGAGGCGGAGATTCTGACCCATCACAACGACGCCCACTCGGCGCACCATCGTCTGGATGCGTTGCGCGGGGTGGTCTCCCCGGACGACATGCCGGCGGTGGTTCGGCCGGCCTGGGGCGCGTTGCCGGACACCTTTCAGGTCTGGCTGGATTCGGCGCGTACCCACTACGCCCCATTGCGCGCGATGGCGCAACGCGCCGAGCGCTATCGCTTGAGCGCCCGCGCTTCGCGCCGCATGAGCTGGCCCATGCTGGAATTGTCGGCGGAATACGGCATCCGTGACGATCTGCGTTTGGCGGACGGCGAGAGGATGGCCCAGAGCGACATGTGGAGTTTCGGCGCGACCTTTTCGCTGCCGGTCTTCCGCGGCCGCAACGAGCGTCAGATGGCGCTGTCGATGACCGCGATGCAGAAGCAGATGGAGGCCGAGGCGGCGCAATTGGCCAAGGAGGTCGACGCCGCATTGCGCACGCTGCACATGCGCGCCGGGCACTTCCAGGAGGCGGGGGCGCTCTACCGTGAACGGATCATCCCCGCCGACGAGGATGCGTTCCGTACGGCGCTGGCCGGATACGCCGCCGGACGCACCTCGCTGCCGGACCTGCTCAACTATGCCGCGGCGATCTTCGCCGACCGGCGCGTGCTCACCGAATTGGAGTTGGCGTACGCGACGGCGTTGATCGAGGCGGAACGCTACACCGCCGATCCCGGCCGCTATGTCTCGCCGGCCGACAACGGAAACGAGGAAACACAATGAACCCCCATGACGATCTCGAGCTGGAACCGATGCCGGAGGGTGTCGAAGAGGCGCCGCCGCTGACCCACACCATGGCGGTGGTCCGCTGGATTCTCTTCGGCGGGATGTGCCTGTTTGCCGCGGTGATGGTGCTGGGATACTTCGGCGTCACGCCCTGGGCCTCCGACGGCGCCGGCGGGCAGCAGTATCACTGCCCGATGCATCCCACCTACATCAGCAATCAACCCGGCGACTGCCCGATCTGCGGCATGAAGCTGGTGCCGATCAACGACGCCGCGGGCGCATCGGATCACATGGCCACCGACGGCGACAACGCCTGGATGCGCGAGACAAAGGCGCACCACGGGCAGTACGGCTGTCCGATGGACCCGGACGTGGTCTCCGATACGGCGGGACGGTGCCCGGTCTGCCGCATGTTTTTGGTTCAGGTGGACACCACCAAGCTGGCGGCGACGACGACGGAATCGAACGTGCCCGGGCTGGTGCCGGTGATGCTGGCGCCGCAACGGCTGCAACTGATCGGCCTGAAGACCGCCCCGGCGACGCGCCGGGTGATCAGCGACGGGGTCCGTCTGGCGGGGTATGTCACACCGGACGAGACCACGCTCGCCGAAGTGCAATTACGGACATCGGGCTGGGTCCAGGAATTGTATGTGAATGAGACCGGACAGCGCGTTGAGAAGGGCGAGCCGCTGCTGGCCATTTACAGTCCCGAGCTGTATCAGGCCTGGCAGGATTATCAGGTGGCGCGTCGCGCCGAGCAAATCGCCTCCGATACGCTGATGAAGGCGATCAAGCGCGAGGTGACCGAAGCGGCCGAGCGGCGGCTGCGGTTTCTCGGTTTAAGCGAACTGGAAATCGGCCAGGGCGCCACAAACGGATCGTTGCTGGTGTTGCGCAGTCCGTTCACCGGCTATGTCCTCGACAAACCGGTGCAGGCCGGGCAGTATGTCGGGCCGGGACAAACGCTTCTGGCCATCGCCGATCTGCGGCGCGTCTGGATCATCGCCGAAGCGTATGAACGCGATCTCGACCGGGTGCGCGTCGGCGACTCGGCACAAGTGACCTTCAACGGCGAGTCGTTTGCGGGCACGGTGTCGTTTGTGTACCCGACGCTGTCGCCGGATACGCGCACGGTGCGTGTGCGCATCGAAGTCGCCAACCCCGGGCTGCGGCTGCGTCCGGGGATGTACGCCGACGTGCGGATTGCCGGCGGCGGCGAACCGGCGCTGGCCGTGCCCGCCGATGCGGTGCTCGACGGCGGGCAGACGCAGTATGTCTTTGTCGTGCACGACGGCACGCACTTTGTGCCCCGTCGGGTGACGGTCGGACGGCGCGGCGACGATTTCATCGAGATTCGTCAGGGACTGTCCGACGGCGACATCGTGGTCACCAGCGCCAACTTCCTGATCGACTCGGAGTCGCGTCTGCAGGCGGCGATCTCCGGCATGGGGACGGTCGATTCGGCCACCGCGCCACCGGCGCACCAGCATTAGCAGAAAGGACTGACCATTATGGTCCGCTCGCTGATTGAATTCTGTGCGCGCAACAAGACGGTGGTGATCATTGCCACGATCTTCGCCTGTCTGGGCGCATGGTATTCGCTGAACAACATTCCCCTCGACGCCATCCCCGACCTGTCGGATGTGCAGGTCATCCTGTGGACCGAGTGGATGGGGCGCAGCCCCGACCTGGTCGAAGACCAGGTGACTTATCCGATTGTAACCTCGCTTCTGGCGGCGCCCAAAGTGACCGCGGTGCGCGGGTACTCAATGTTCGGGATGTCGTTTGTCTATGTCCTCTTCGAGGACGGCACCGACATCTACTGGGCGCGCAGCCGGGTGTTGGAGTACCTCAAGCAGATCGAAGGGTCTCTCCCGGAGGGCGTTTCGCCGCAGATTGGCCCCGATGCCAGTTCGGTCGGTTGGGTTTTCCAGTATGCGCTGGTCGACACCAGCGGACGCCACGATCTGGCGGAGATGCGGACCTTCCAGGACTTCACGTTGAAGTACGCCCTGGCGACGGTGCCCGGGGTGGCCGAGGTCGCCTCGATCGGCGGCTATCAAAAGCAGTACCAGGTCGAGGTCGATCCCGACCGCCTGCGCGCCTACGATCTCACCATCGGCGACGTGGCGCGCGCCATCCGCGCCAGCAACAACGACGTCGGCGGCCGTGTGGTCGAGATGTCGGGGCGCGAGTATTACATCCGCGGACTCGGTTACATCGAGGATCTCGAGGCGCTGCGTCAGGTCGGACTGGGCGTCTCCCCGACCGGCGTCCCGATTCGGGTGGCCGATGTGGCGCGGGTGACCTACGGGCCCGACATCCGGCGCGGGGTTGGCGACTTCGACGGCATCGGCGAAGCGGTCGGCGGGATCGTGGTGATGCGCTATGGCGAAAACGCGCTCGACGTCATCGGCCGGGTCAAGGCCAAGATCGCCGAAATGACGCCGTCGTTTCCGCCCGGGGTCGAATTGAAGACCGTTTATGATCGCAGCGGTCTGATCAATCGCTCCATCCAGACGCTCAAGTCCACGCTCATCGAGGAAGGCATCGCGGTCGCGGCCGTCATCATCGTCTTCCTGCTGCACTTCGGCAGTTCGCTGGTGCCGATCATCACGATTCCGATCGTGGTGGGGCTGGCGTTCATCCCGATGCACCTGTTGGGCATCGGCTCGAACATCATGAGTCTGGCGGGGATCGCGATCGCCATCGGCGATCTGGTCGACGGCAGCATCGTGATGGTGGAAAACGCGCACAAGAAACTCGAGCGCGCCACCGCGCGCACCGACCGTCGACGCGTCCTCATCGAAGCGGCCAAGGAGGTCGGCCCGTCGGTGTTCTACGCGCTTTTGATCATCACCGTGGCCTTCCTGCCGATCTTCGCGCTCACCGGCCAGGCGGGGCGGCTGTTTCACCCGCTGGCGTATACGAAGACCTTCGTCATGTTCTTCGGGGCGATGATCGCCATCACGCTGGTGCCGGCGCTGATGATGCTGTTTGTGCGCGGACGGATTCATCACGAGCGCGAGCATCCGGTCTCGCGGTTTCTGATCCGTCTCTACAAGCCGTTTGTCTACGTCGCGCTGCGCAATCCGAAGACGACCATCGCCATCGGCGTGGCGGCGATCATCTCGGCCGTCCCGATGATCCCGCAGATCGGCTCGGAGTTCATGCCGCCGCTTAACGAGGGCGACATCCTCTACATGCCGACCACCTTCCCGAACATCTCGGTGGAGGAGGCGAAGAACTACATGCAGTTCCAGGATCGGGTGATCCGGTCGTTTCCCGAGGTGGTCGCTGTCTACGGCAAGGCGGGGCGCGCCGAGACCCCGACCGACCCGGCGCCGCTGTCGATGCTGGAAACCGTGGTGCAGCTCAAACCGCCCGAGGAGTGGCGGGCAATCGAGGTCGAACGCTGGTATTCGCGTTCGGCGCCGGAGTTCGTCAAGCCGGCGCTGCGGCTCATCTGGCCGGAGACACGCACCATCACCTGGGAGGAGCTGGTCGCCGAGTTCGACAAGGCAATGAACATGCCGGGATGGACCAACGCCTGGACGATGCCGATCAAGACCCGCATCGACATGCTCTCCACCGGCATTCGCACCCCGATCGGGGTGAAGATCTTCGGGGATGACCTGGCCGAAATCGAACGCATCGGACAGGAATTGGAACGGACCCTCTCCCCCATCCCGGCGACGCGCAGTGTCTTTTCCGAGCGCAACACGGGCGGATACTTTGTCGACATCGTGCCCGACCGCACGGCGATCGCGCGTTATGGCCTCACCATGCGCGATGTGCAGGATGTGATCGAAGCGGCGATCGGCGGCATGCCGATCGAGGTGACGGTCGAGGGACGGGCGCGGTTTTCGGTGAACGTGCGCTATCCGCGCGATCTGCGGCAGAATGTCGAGCGGCTCAAGGGGGTGCTGGTGCCGTTGCCGACGGCGGCGGGACCCGCGGCCGCCGGCATGGGCGGGATGAGCGCGTTGCCCGAACCGGAGCCGCCGCTTTTGGCGTCGCTGGATTTGGAGGGGATTTACAACCCGTGGGCGACGCCCTCGTTCCAGATGGGCGGCATGGGCGGCGGCGGCTCTGCGTCCGGGAGTGGCGCGTCCGGGCCCGCCGCCATGAGCGTGCCGACGCCGGGATCCTCGACGCCGTCTGCCTCCCCCGCGCCGACCGGCACCGGTTACCGGTTCGAACTGCCGGCGGGGCGCGCGCACATTCCCCTTGGCCAGATCGCCGATGTCCGGATCGCCGCCGGGCCGCCGATGATCAAAAACGAGGCGGGCATGCTGGTCGGGTATGTCTTTGTCGACATCGATCAGAGCCGCCGCGACATCGGCGGGTATGTGCAGGATGCCAAGAAGGCGGTCGCGGAGAAGGTCACGATTCCCGCCGGCTACTACCTCAAGTGGACCGGGCAGTATGAACTGCTCGAGGCGATGGCACGGCGCATGCAGATTGTCGTGCCGATCACATTGCTGCTGATCATCATCCTGCTCTACCTGAACTTCCGCAACTTCACCGAGACGTTGATCGTGCTCGCGTCGGTGCCGTTTGCGTTGGTCGGGTCGATCTGGCTCATGTACGCGCTCGACTACAACTTTTCGACCGCCACCTGGGTGGGAATCATCGCGCTGGTGGGGATTGCGACCGAGACGGGGATTGTGATGATCCTCTATCTCGACCAGGCCTATGAGCGCCGCAGGGCGGCGGGGAAAATCCGCGACCTCAACGACATCATCTGGGCGCACATGGAAGGCACGGTGATGCGGGTGCGTCCCAAGCTGATGACGGTGATGGTCAACATCATCGGGCTGGCGCCGGTGCTGTGGGCGACCGGGACGGGTTCGGATGTGATGCGCAGGATTGCCGCGCCGCTGGTCGGCGGGCTGATCACGTCGACGTTCCTGACGCTGGAGGTGATTCCGGTGGTGTACACATACTGGCGGCTTTGGCAAATCAAACACAATAAGAGCGATGGGCCCGCGCGGCCTGTCTAAGAAAGGATGTGGAAGATGAAACGGCGGATGTTGGGGCTCGCGACGATCGGCGTGTTTGGAGCGTTGGTCATGGCCGGACGCGGGGAGGCGCAGTGCGGCGGCATGCACTCCGGAAGCCACGCCTCCCATCAGGCGACGGCGACCGCGCCGGACAAGACCAAGGACTATCCCATCGACTACTGCATTGTCTCCGGCGAGAAGCTGGGAGAGATGGGCGATCCGGTGCGGTACGAGTACAAGGGGCGGACGGTGTATTTCTGCTGCAAGGGATGCATCAAGAAATTCGAGGCCGATCCGGCCAAGTACATGGCCATGCTCGATGCCGCCGCGAAGCCGAAATCGCTGGACTGGTGCATCGTGACCGGGGACAAACTCGGCGAGATGGGCAAGCCCGTGCCCTACAAGTACAAAGACCGCGAGCTGACCTTCTGTTGCAAGAGCTGTATCAAGGAGTTTGAGAAGGACCCCACGATGTACCTCGCGCGCCTCGATTCGGCGTTGGCGGGCCAGATCACACCGCCCTCCGATTCCGTGACGACCGAACCGGGCCATCACCACGGCGACAAGGATTAGCGCTTGCTCTCGCGGCCCCGTCCCCCCTACATGGGGGGACGGGGAGATGAGATCCGTATGCAGAAGATGAACCGAACCCAACGGATTGCGACGGCGCTGGGAGTGGTCGTTTTTCTCGCGGCCCTGGCCGTCAGCGACAACGAAGCGCAAGACACTCAGGAAGGCGGACGAACCGCGGAGATTGAAGCGGCCTACCGCCAGATTGCCGTCGGGTATGAGGCCCTGAAACCGATCTTCCGCGAGGGGTGCTTTGACTGCCACAGCGACCAGACCGACTTCCCCTGGTACCATTCGCTGCCGGTTATCGGCCGCTGGATGGACAAGCATGTGGCCGAGGCGCGTGAGGAGCTCGACTTCAGCCAGGGCTTTCCGTTTGCCGGCCGGCGCCGCCAGCCGGACCAGTTGCTGAAGATCAAGCGCGAGATCGAATCGGGGGCGATGCCTTTGCGTTCCTACCGCCTCATGCACTGGGGCGCGGCGCCCAACGACGCGGAGAAGGACTCGATCTTCACCTGGATCGACAACAGTCTGCGCCTGCTGGCCAAGCGCGGGCAGTTTCCGTTCAATAAGCGGGAGAATGTGCCGGAGGAGAAGTGAGCCGCGGACATCCGGGCGCCCGGCGCGGCCTTCGCGCGCCGGCCGCGCTGACGATGGCAATCGCCCTGCCGCTTGCGGGTTGCATCTGGATCCCCCCGCCGAAAGTTGAGATCACCTCTCCATTGGCCAGCGCGCCGCAATTGGCCTACGACGGATTGTTTGTGCGGGCGCTCGTCGACAGCACCGGCGCCCAGCCGAATCCCAAACTCTGCCGTATGCTGATGGCCGAAACCATCAAGTATATCATCTACTCCCACACCTTCAAGCACATCGCCGTCGAGGACACTTCGGTGCTCGAAGCCGCCACGGTCCGCGAGGTGCCCCGCGAGAAACTTATTCCGTCGGATTCGTTGCCGGGGATCGCCCAACACGTCGCCGAATGCACAATTACCCTGCGGGAGTACAACAAGGGCGACGCGGTCAACCGTGTGCTGCTGGGCGTGCTCGCCGGCGGCGGCGCGGTGGCCATCGAGATGCGGCTTTCGGACCGGCGTCTGGGGCATGTCATTATCGCCGGCACGGCGCGAAAAACCTTCCGCGGCATGTACGCCTCGGAATACGACGTCGCCAAGCCGCTGGCCGATGCGGTCGCGTTCTTTTTCCACCAGCACCTGAAGAAGATGGCAAGGCAAGCGGGGCAAGTCGCAGGATAGCGCGGGAGCGGGCGTATGCAATACGCCCCTACGGGCACAGTCTGATACTTCGCACAAATCCGTAAATCCAATCACAGTCATCGCCGGCCTCGTCGTCATTCCAAGGGCAGTGCCCCGGAGGCGAAGCCGGAGGGGCAATGCCCTTGGAATCTTTGTTGATGATCCCGCGGGCGCCGGGCGAGAACGAGGTTTGCCCTTACGGGGCCGCAACTGCCGTTCCCGCGATCGGGACACTCCGAGAACGCGCTAACAGGCGGGTGTGCCGATCAGCGTGTTGGGTGTGGCGTCGGTGATCCGTACGTCGCAGAATTGGCCCACCTGCTGTGACGGGTCGGCAAAGACGACGATGGTGTTGGCATCGGTGCGGGCGCGCCACTCGGCGGCGTTCTTGCGGCTCTCGCCTTCGATGAGCACTCGGACGGCGCGTCCGATCATGCGGCGGTGCTTCGCAAGCGAGATGTCTTTCTGCAGTTCGACCAGACGGGTGACACGTTCGGATTTAACCGCGTCGGGGACATCATCCTCCCACAATTTGGCGGCGATGGTGCCGACGCGTTGCGAGTACTTGAAGGTGAAGGCCGAGTCGAACTCGATGCCGCGCACCAGCCGTTCGGTCGCGGCGAATTCCTCGTCGGTCTCGCCGCAGAAACCGCAGATCAGGTCGGTGGACAGGGCGACGTCGGGGATGATGCTCCGGATCCGATCGACCAGGCGGCAATACTCATCGGGCGTGTAGCCGCGATTCATCTTCCTGAGGATGCGCTCGGAACCGGCCTGCAAGGGCAGATGGATCTGCTTGCAGATGTGCGGGTGCTCGGCGATGGCGTGCAGCAGCGTCTCGGGAAAGTCCTTCGGGTGCGGCGAGGTGAAGCGCACCCGCGCGATGCCCGGCACGTCGGCGACGCGGCGCATCAGGGTGGCGAAGTCGGCATCGGGATGGGCATACGAGTTGACATTCTGCCCGAGCAAGGTGACCTGCCGGTAGCCGGCGTCGGCGAGACGGCGGGTCTCCTCGACGATCCCGCGCGGATCGCGCGAGCGTTCGCGGCCGCGGGTGTAGGGGACCACGCAAAAGGTGCAGAAGTTGTCGCAGCCGCGCATGATGGCGATCCAGGCGTTGACGCCCTCGACGCGGGTCGGCGCGATGTCCTCATAGGTCTCGTATTCCGAGAGGTCGATGGCGGTGGAGCGTTCACGCAGCGCGCGCGCGCGCGCGATCAACTCCGGCAATTGACGGTAGGCGTCGGGCCCGCAGATGAAATCGACCACCGGGAACCGCAGGAGAATCTCTTCCTTGAGGTTTTGCGCCATGCAGCCGAGGATGCCGACGCTCAGCCCGGGACGGGTTTTCTTCTCCTGCTTCAGTTCGCCCAGACGCGCATAGATGCGGGTGTGGGCGGTTTCGCGGATGGCGCAGGTGTTGAACAGGATGACATCGGCTTGTCGCTCGTCGGCGGTGAAGGCAAAGCCGCGGTCCTGCAACAGCGAGCCGACCAGTTCGGAATCGTACTCGTTCATCTGGCAGCCGAATGTCTGCAGGCAGACGAGCGTGTGGGCATCCGGCGACGCCGCGCCGCGCAGGTGTGTGCGCGGCGCGGAATCGACGCAGGATGCGGGAATGGCCGAGGTGTCAGGCATGCGGCAATGTAATGATCCTGTCGGTCCGTGAGGACCTGTTCGGCTTACAGATCTTCCAGGCGCAGTTGGGTGTCGGCGTTGCGCCAGGCGGCCTGGAACTGCAGGTCGACGAGCTGGGCGTTTTCCGTGTCGCCCTGGGCCTTGAGCGCCTCGCGCAGACCGAAGAGAGCGCGGCCGCTGCGCTTGTGCTTCTGCAACTCATCGCGAAAGACCTGCTCGGCCTCCGCCGCCCGCCCCAGTTTCAGCAGGTAGGCGCCGAGCGTCTCGCGCACGGGAATATACCATCCTTCGGGCTCGTCGTAGGCCAGATTGTCTTCGGCGATGACGGCCCGTTGGAGCAGGACGACCGCCGAGTCGGTCTTGCCCCCGGCGTCCAGGAGCCGGGCGGTGAGGACATCATCGGTGATCGTAAAGACATACTGGGCGCTGTTCCAGAAACCGATGAGGTTTTCCGGCGGCACCGCCGCCGCCGCGGCGCGGTAGGCCTTGAATTCCTTCTGGGCGTCCTTGAGTCGCGCGCTTTCGACCAGGGCGGTTGCGCGGGCGTAGTGCCAGAGCGCGGTGATGGTCTTCAGCGACGGATCGGGCTTGGGCAACGCCAGGATTTCGCTCCAGCGGTTGAAGCGCACATAGCACAAAAGCGAGGTCATGTACACGCCTTCCAGCAGCGGCACGTCCTTGATGAACTCGCTGACGCTTCTCTCGAGCTTCAGGGCGTTGGCCAAAGAGGCCTCGTACTTGCCCTCCATCTGCTGGGCCACCGAGAGGAAATGCACGTTGTGGTGGTAGTACATGAGGCCGTACATGTTCCCCTTGGGCGCGGTGGCGAGGTATTTCTCGTCGATGGCGGCGCCGTCGGCGTTGCTCTTGGCGCTCCGGGCGTAGTCGCCGGTGCGGGAATAGATGTGCGCCGGCATATGGATCAGGTGTCCGGCGTTGGAGGCCAAGGTGTCCAGCCGCATGCAGGCGCTCAGGGCGCGCTCGGGATCGGTTGACGCCTCAACACAGTGGATGTAGTAGTGATTGGCGCCGGTGTGTCCGGGGTCGCGCTGGAGGACCCGCTCGAGCGTCGCCACCAGTTCGAGCGTGCCCGGCTCGGGGGTGCCGTCGTTTCTCCAGAGTTTCCACGGCCGCAGGTTCATGCCCGACTCGACGAACATGACGGCGGCATGGAGGTCATCGGGGTAGGCCTGCATCAGATCGCGCATCGCCCGGTAGTAAGCCGAATCGAGCGGCGGGCGCGGGGCGGCCACATCGGCGGCATAGCGTTTGGCCATCGCATCGATGTAGGCCTGCTCGCGCGGGGAAGCATGCTGTTTGAGCGCCAGCGCCTTCTGGATCGCCTCCCAGCAGAGGGCCAGGTGGGTCGAGTCGGCCGGCAGATTGTAATTGGGGCCGAGGGCATAGGCCACGCCCCAGTGCGCCATCGCCAGATTCGGGTCGAGCGCCGCCGCCTGACGGAAGTTGCGCGCCGCCTCATCGTGGTTGAAGGCGTACAGATAGGCCACTCCCTGATCGAAGTAACACTGCGCCTCCTTGTTGTCGGTGGTCACCGGCATGTGGATCATGCCGAGTCCCTGCGCCAGTTTCGGCGGATCGGCGAAGAGCGCCTCACGGGCGCGTGTGCAGGTCTCGCAGGCCGTGGCGGGATTCACCGAGAGCGCGATGATGGCAACGGTGGCGATCACCATCAACGCGCATCCCCGTCGTCGCTTCGTCATGGTTATCTCCTCCCTGTGACATGGTCGAGAAAAACAGTCCTGTTTAGCGGATTAATTTAGCGGCGAAACCACTCGCAGACAATCAATTCGTGGGGCAAACGGCGCCGAGGCAGTGGTCATCGGCCAGTTCGGTCACGCGGACGGAAAGCAACTGGTTTTCCACGGCCTGGTTGGGTGGCAACCCGACCCGCAGGTAATTGCCGGAGAAGCCCTTGCGGAGACCGTCGGCGTCGACGGTCTCAAAGAGCACATCCACTGTCTGCCCGAGGTGCTCCCGGAAGAACGCCCGCTTCTTCTCCCCCGCCAACTCGTGCATGGCCGCCGAGCGCTCACGGATCGTCCCGGGGCGGCACTTGTCGTGGTACGAGTTGGCGGCGGTCCGAGGCCGGTCGGAATACGAGAAGATGTGCAGGTACGAGAACGGCATCTCTGCGACAAAGCGGCGCGAGTTTTCAAAGTGGACGTCGTTTTCGCCGGGAAAGCCGACCATGATATCGGCGCCGAGGCCGAGGTCGGGAATGCGGGCTTTGACCCGCTCAACGAAGCGGGCGTAGTCGGCGGCGGTATAAACCCGCTTCATGCGCGCCAACACCTGGTCGTCGCCAGATTGCAACGGCAGGTGCAGGTGACGGCAGGCCTTGTCGCTGGTGGCCATCCAATCGAGCAACCCATCGCTGACTGTTGATGGCTCGATGGAAGAAATGCGGACCCGTTCCACGCCGGGAATCGCCGACAGCCGCCAGGCAACGTCGGCGATGGTGTACTCCTCGAAGCGGTAGGTGCCGACGTTGACCCCGGTGACCACCAGCTCCTTGTGGCCGCGACGGACCAGTTCGTGGCCTTCGGCGATGATGTCGCCGAGACGGCGCGAGCGCGCCTGCCCGCGGATGCGCGGCAGAATGCAGAAGGCGCAGCAAAAGTCGCAACCATCCTGAATCTTGATGTTGGCACGAGTTTGATGCGGATAGTACCCGACCAGCGGATACTCAAGCGCATCCGCCTCCACTCGCCGATTGACCACGACCCAGGGCCCCTCGCCCCAAGTGCGTGGGAGCGGCTCGGCAGCCGCGCCCTCACTCGAATTCATCCGGGAGGGCGAGGCTCCCGCC
>DATMBC010000044.1 GCA_035559435.1 bacterium | reverse complement strand
CTACAGCGTCACCTTCATCGCCTCCGATGGCCTGCTGGCCGACAGCGAAGTGGTCGCAATCACGGTCAACAACGTCAACCGCCCGCCGGTTCTGGCCGCCATTGGCCCGCGCAGCGTCACGGAAGGGCAGGGGCTGGCGTTCAATGTGCTCGCCTCCGATGCCGATGGCTCAATCCCGGTGCTCACCGTGCCGATCGTTCCGGCCAACGCCAACTTCGTCGACAACGGCAATGGCACCGGGACGTTCACCTTCAACCCGACCTTCGCGCAGGGTGGGCTCTACCAGGTGCTGTTCATCGCCTCCGACGGCGTCGCCGCCGATTCCGAGTTGGTCGACATTACCGTGATCGACGCCGGCAATCAGCCGCCGGTTCTGGCCTTCATCGGCAACCGCAACATTCCCGAAGGGCAGACCCTGAGCTTCCGCATCAGCGCCAGCGATTTGGACGGGACCATCCCGACGCTGATTGCCGAAAACCTGCCGGCCAACGCCACCTTCGCCGATTCGCTCAACGGCGCCGGCGGCTTTGTCTTCGCCACGTCCTTTGCTCAGGGCGGCAATGCCTATATGGTGCGCTTCATCGCCAGCGACGGCGTCGCCGCCGATACCGAAGTGGTCTTCATTACCGTCATCGACCAGGGCAACCTGCCGCCGGTCTTCGATCCGGTGCCGACCGACACGCTCAACGAGGGCGACAGCGTCGCCATCCGCATCCGCGCGGTCGATCCCGAAGGCGGCGGCCTGATCCTCGGCACGCTCAACAATGTGCCCAACGCGGTCTTCGTCGATTCCGGCAACGGTGTCGGCTCGCTGCGCTTTAAGCCGAGTTACCTGCAGGCGGGTGTCGACACGGTGAAGATCCTCGCGCTCGACTTCGGCTCGCCCTCGGCGACGGCGACGTTGAACGTGATCTTCCACGTGATCGAAAAGAACCTGCCGCCGAATCAGTACCCGATCGGCAACCGCACGGTGCTCCTGGGCGACTCGCTGCGCATCCGCGTGGTGGCCACCGACTCGACCGCGCCCCCCGGCAATCAGCTGTTCATGGCCGCGATCAACGTGCCGGCCAATGCCAACTATGCCGATTCCGGCGGCGGCATCGGCAAGTTCCGCTTCAAACCGACCGCCGGGCAAATCGGCCAGCACCAGGTCACCTTCCTGGTCACCGACAACGGCAGCCCGTCGCTGGCCGACTACGAGACCATCACGATTACCGTGCAAAACACGAACCAGCCGCCGGTTCTGGCGACCATCGGCGCCAAGAGCGTCTATGAGGGCGACACGCTGGTCTTCGGCGTCTCGGCCACCGATCCGGATGGCACAATTCCGATTCTGACCACCGGCGCGCTGCCGGTCAATGCCGCCTTTGTCGATTCCGGCAACGGCCGCGGTTCCCTCACCTTCAGGCCAACCTACCTGCAGGCCGGTCTGTATCAGGTGACGTTCACCGCCAGCGATGGGCTTCTGAGCGACAACGAAAACGTTCTCATCCAGGTCCGCGAGGCGGGCAACCAGCCGCCGGTGCTCGCGCCGATCGCCGATCCGCTGACCGTGACCGAGGCAACCCAGATCATCACCCCGCTGTCGGCCACCGATCCGGAAAACCAGGCGCTGGCGTTCAGCGTCTCGCCGCTTTTGCCCAACGCCGCGCTCGAAGACTCCGGCAACGGCCGCGCCGTCTTCCGCATGACGCCCAACTACTGCCAGGACTCCACCTACTTCATCCGCTTCATCGTCACCGACGCGTCCAACGCCGCGGACACGCAACTGGTGCAGTTGATCATCCTCGACGGCGGCAATCAGCCGCCGATCGTCGCCGATCCCGGCCCGCAGTCGGTGCTGGAAAAGAGCATCCTGACAATCGCGGTCTCGGCCAGCGACCCCGACTGCACCACCCCCTCGCTGGTGGCGCGTCCGTTGCCGCCCAACTCGTCGTTCACCGACAACGGCGACGGCACCGGCGGTATCACCGTCAGTCCCGACTACCCCGACGCCGGCCTCTATAACGTCTACCTCGTGGCCATGGACGCCGAGAATCCGGGGCTGATGGACAGCGTGCTGGTGCCGGTCACGATCCTCGACCAGAACCGTCCGCCGGTCATCGACTCGGCTTCGACCAATTTCGTCGCCGTCAGCATGCTGCAGGGGCAGTCGGTCACCATCTGGATCAAGGCCTACGATCTGGACGGTCCGGCGCCGGTCATGAGCGCCACCGGCCTGCGCTCCTACATGTCGTACGCCGATTCGGGTAACGGCCGACTCTACATCACTTGCAGCCCGGACTACGACGACCAATTCGGCTCGTTCAATATCACGATCGTGGCCACCGATGGCGACTACGACACCACGCAGACGACCCGTCCGCACGCCTTCAACATCGGCCCGGTCAATGTCCCGCCGGTGCTGGCGCCCATTGGCTCAAAGACAGTGATGGAAGGCGATTCGCTGGTGTTCGTGATCAGCGCCACCGACGCCAACGGCACCACGCCGGTCGTCAGCGCGCAAAACCTGCCCCCCGGTGCGACCTTCACCTCGCTGGGCGGCGGGCTCGGACGCTTCCGCTGGCTGACCACCTTCACCCAGGCGGGTGACTACTATCCGCTCTTCCGCGCGCAGGATGTCAGCACCATCGACACAGAACGTGTGCACATCCAGGTCGTCGAGGCCGGCAACCGCGCCCCGGTCTTCCTGACGGTTTTCCCGACCGACACGATCCGGCTCTCGCAGTACAGCATCGACACCATCGGCGTGCGCGCCATGGACCTCGACAATCCGGTCGTGACCCTCACGGTCCCGAATCTGCCGCCCAACGCCACCTTCCTCGACTCGCTCAACAACGGCGGGCGGTTCATCTTCGACCCCGATGCAACCAATGCCAATCAGGTATACAACGTGCTCTTTGTCGCCTCCGACGGTCTGGCGGCCGACACCGGGCTGGTGATCTACAAGATCCTCAGCTTCCTGCGCGGCGATTGGAACAACGACGGCGTCATCAATGTCACCGACGTGGTCGCGCAGGTGAACCACACCTTCCGCGGCGCGCCGCCGCCCACGCCGCCCGAACTGGGCGATTACAACGGCGATGCCACGCTCGACATTCTCGATCTGGTCATTCTGATCAACTATGTCTTCCGCAACGGCACACCGTTGCCGCCGTAGGGCAGCCGTTTCATTGGTCGCAACCGGGCCCCGGAGGGTTTTCCTCCGGGGCCTTTTCTTGCGGAACGGTCTCCATGACCGCCGATTGACAAAAGCGGTCAGGTACGCTAAATTTCATCGTGGGAAGGGGTTGGACGGTCCCTCACACCGCGTTCACTGTCGACACCCTTGCCGGTCATCCCGTTTCGTCTGACTCGCTCCTGGCCTCGATCCGGGGGATGTGTCCGCGCATCCCGAATGAACATGATGGACCATGGCGCGTTATCAGGGTGTGCCCGTCACCGACGGCGCGCCGCCTATGACCCACGCGTTTTTTGCCGATGAAAGTCAAACGGAGGATTCCGATGTCCGCTGTGCCGCGCTCTCTGATTCTGGCCCTGGTGGGGGTCTGCCTGTTGCTGCCCGCCCTGGCCGCCGCCGCCCCGGTGACGATCCGCGAGGGGTATGTCATCATCAAACTCAAGCCCGAGGCGGCCCAGACCGCGCGTCTGGCCAAAAGCGCCATGGCCAGCGGTCTGCGCTCCCTCGACCAACTGAACGTCCGCTACGACATCCGTGACTTCCATCCGACCATCCCCGCCTACGCGGGTCTGGCCGCCGCCGCGGTGCCCAAACGCGATGTCCATGGCCTCTCGCGCTATTTCACCGTCGAGCTGGCCCCCGGCACCGATGTGCTCAGGGCCGTCGCCGACTATGCGGCCGATCCCAACGTCGAAATCGCCGAACCCGACTATATCGCGCCGCTCGAGCTGGTTCCCAACGATCCCGACTACGGCCAGCAGTGGACCCACTTCAACGCCCTCAACAAGGACATCGACACCCAGCAGGCCTGGGACCTCGAAGTGGGCGACTCCACCGTGATCGTCGGCGTCATCGATTCCGGCTTCGACTATGACCACCCCGATCTGATGGCCAACGCCTGGGTCAATCCCGGCGAGGATCTCGACGGCGACGGTGTGCCGTGGGATGCGGACGACATGAACGGCCTCGACGATGACGGCAACGCCCTCGTCGACGATCTGATCGGCTACGACTGGATGCCCGTGCAGGGCGGCTGCAATCCGAGTGAGGACTGCAACGGCCCCGACAACAATCCCATGGACTTCAACGGGCATGGCACGCACGTCAACGGCATCATCGGCGCGGTCACCGGCAATGCGACCGCCGTGGCCGGCATCGCCGGCGGCCAGCGCGACGCCCGCCGTCCCGGTGTCAAGCTCATGGGTCTGCGCGCCGGCTACGAGGCCAGCGACGGCAACGGCTTTGTCATCATGTCCGCCTGCGCCGCCGCCGCCGACTACGCCGTCGCCAAGGGCGCCTTCGGACTCAATTGCTCCTGGGGTTCGTCCGGCACCCTGATTCGCACCGCCATTCTCAATGCCGTCAGCAACGGACTGGTGGTCTGCAAGGCCGCCGGCAACGACAACGTCTCCGATGTCGACATCATCGACACCACCTTTGGCGTCCTGGCGGTCGCGTCACTGGATGCCAACGGCGGCAAGTCATCGTTCAGCAACTACGGCGCCTGGGTGGACATCTCCGCGCCGGGAAACAACATTTACAATACTTATTGCAACAACGGCGTTTCGACTTATGCCGCCTTGGGCGGCACTTCCATGGCCTCGCCGACCGTGCTCGGTGTCGCCGCGCTGCTCAAGTCGCACCATCCCTGGTTCGACAAGACCGAGATGGACACCCTGCTTTTGAATTACACATCCGACATCTACCTCGACAACCCGGGCTGGGTCGGACTGCTGGGCACCGGACGTGTCAATGCCAACAACGCGCTCTCCGTTCTGTCGACCGCCGACTATGACATTGACACCGGTTTCGGCGAAGCCCCGCTCACGGTGAATTTCACTGATGTGTCGCCCAACGCGCCCAACGGGCCGTATCTGTATGAATTCGGCGACGGCAATACCGCCACGACCGCCAACGCCCAGAACACTTACGTTAATCCCGGGGTCTACTCGGTCAAGTTTACCGCCAGCGGTCCGACCGGACCGCACACGCGCATCCGTCCCGAGCAGATCGTCGCTGTCGCCGACACGATCGAATACGGCGACACGGCCAACCTCGTCATGGGGCAGAAGGTGGGCATCCCGATCCGTCTGCGGAACTCCCACCCGATGACCGAGATCTTTTTGCCGTTTGTGAATTCCGGGACCCCGGGGATCACCGTCGACTCGCTGGTCAAGACCGCGCTCACCGGCAACTGGAGCGGGTTCCCCACACCGGTCTACAACGCGCCCAGCGCCAAGGTGTGGCGGATACGCACCCTCGGCACCGGCACCCCGATCCCGGCCGGCAATAACATCGTTGCCCACCTCTGGATTACGGTCACCTCGGCCATCAACGGCGCCGAAACCCTCGACACCGCCACCCTCGGCGCCAGCCAGTACACCCTGCGGCTGATCTCCAATTATGCCAACTTCAAGCCCCGCTTCATCGGCGGCACGATCTTCGTTGGCTCCCCATGTGACTGCCCCTGCCAGGGTGATCCCGCCTGCGACGGCGTCGCCTCCGTACTCGATGTGGTCAATGTTGTCAATGTCGCCTTCCGCGGACAGGCCGACACCGTCGATGGACTCTGCCCGCATGTCGGACGGACCGACCTCGATTGCAGTTGCGCGACCGACGTTCTGGACGTCGTCATGATCGTCAACCGGGCCTTCCGTGGCGACACCTCGCCGCAGTGCGACATGTGTGCCAGCCCCTGCTTCTAAAGGCGGGGCCGGGCCGCGAAGTGACAGGGGAGAGGCGGGGTCA
>DATMBC010000043.1 GCA_035559435.1 bacterium | reverse complement strand
CGACCGGGTGAGGGCATTCCCCCGCCCCACCTAATCCCGCACATGACCGACGGTCTCAGGGACTAAAACGGCGCATCATCCGGGGGCGCTCCCGCGGCGGAGACGGTCGGCGGCGGCACGCCAACGGTGCGGGTGTCGGCCCGGTTCTCGAAGCGGGTGAACTCTTTGAGGAAGGTCAAAAGCACGGTCCCGGTGGGACCATTGCGCTGCTTGCCGACAATGATTTCGGCGGTGTTTTCCAGCGACTGCCCCTTCTCCTCGGTGATGCCGTAGCGCTCGGGACGATAGACAAACATGACGACGTCGGCGTCCTGCTCGATGGCGCCCGATTCGCGCAGGTCCGCCAGTTGCGGGCGACGATCGCCGCCGCGCTGTTCGACCTGACGGGACAGCTGGGAGAGCGCGAGGACCGGGACCTTGAGTTCCTTGGCCAGAGCCTTCAATGACCTCGAGATCAAAGAGATTTCCTGCTGTCTGTTTTCAAGACTTCTCGGACCATGCATCATTTGAAGGTAGTCAATCACAACAAGAGAAATGTCATGTTGCGCTTTCAGCCTGCGTGCTTTGGCCCTGAGCTCCAGAATGCCTAACGCTGCGGAATCGTCTACGAATATCTTCGTTTCATAGAGCATTCCCGCCGAGACGTTCAGTCGAGCATATTCTTCATTGCGTAGACGGCCAGTCCTCAGGTTATGCGCGCTTACTCGCGCATGTGATGAGAGCAGTCGCTCGGCGAGTTGCTCCTTGGACATTTCGAGGGAGAAGACAGCGCATCCTTTACCCGTTGAAAGCGCGATGTTCTCAACGATGTTCAATGCGAAGGCAGTCTTACCCATTGAGGGTCGACCCGCAAGAACGACCAAGTCTGTCGAATGGAGGCCACCTGTCAGAGCATCGAGATCTTTGAATCCCGTTGAAAGTCCAGTGATGCCTCCGCCTTGTGTGCGATAGCGCTCAATCTGCTCGAAAGTGTGTGGTAACACCTCTCCGATCCTTGAGAAGTCTTGGTGCAGCCTTCTCCCAGCGATCTCGAAGATGACCTTTTCCGTTTCGTCAAGTAGATTCCCGATATCACCGAACGCACCAAAGCACTTTTGTTCAATCTCAGATGCAGCGGCTAACAATTGCCTTAGGAGTGACTTCTCAAGGACGATTTGGGCATGAGTCTTCGCATTTGCCGAAGTGAAGACAGAATCTGCGATGTCTACAAGGTAGGTTCTGCCTCCAGCGCTGACTAATTCAGAAGTTCGTTCCAGCTCGGATGCCACAGTTGCGATGTCAATAGGTTCATTCTTCTGAAACAATTCCTGCATTGCCAGAAAGATCTTCCTGTGTGCCGGTTTGTAGAAGTCCTCTACGCGCAGAAGCTCGATTACCTCGACACTCGCGGCCGAATCTCGCATCATGGCCCCAAGTACCGCCATCTCCACCTCAGGAGCCGAAGGTGGAACTCGACGAAGTACTTCCTCTATTGAGATCGACTCAGGGTTAATGCCCATGGCGTGGTATCACTCCAGTCATTGCCTCAAAAGCACTCAATCTGACTTATCAAAGGCTGCGAGGACTTACGTAGGAGCCTGAAGCTACCATGAATCCGCTCCCAAGAAACTCAATCAGCCTTCCACCCTCACTTTCTGTCAATAGGGATGAGTAAATGTGGGAAACTTGTCAATCATATGTTGAGAAGTCCGAATCTGACCCCAGCGGTACCAGGGGGTCCACTCCCATGTCGAAAAAGCTTACTCAGCAGCGGAAGGCCACGGATGATGCGCGGGAACAGGGATTGCTTCGACCAACCGATCCGTCGGCGGCGGCGCGCCCTCCCGATACTTCATGGAATACGTGAATGGGAGGGCGAAGCTCCTGCTGAGCCGCCGTGGATTGTAGGCCCCTCGCGCGGCGATGCGCAAATCCATACAAGTGAAAGCAACGGACTTGGGTGCTACGTGGTGGTACGTCGGCGGCGGCTCGCCGGGAGGCTCGCCCTCCCGATACTTCATGGAATGCGTGAATGGGAGGGCGAGGCTTCCGCCGAGCCTGTTCTTTTTCCGATGGAGACGCGGGTCTCGGACCTGCCCCATGATCCGACTTCGTGATCCCGGCCCCAACGTTGTCATCGCCCCGTGACGATGACAGGATTGTTTCTGGCGCGCTAAAGCCGCACCAGCCGGCCTTCCTGGGTCAGCGATTTGTTGGCGGCTTCGAGGACGGCGACCACCCGACGGCCGGCGTGGGCGTCGGTCAAGGGGGCCCGTTTCTCGCGGATCGAATCGGCGAATTCGCGCGCCACCAAAAGCAGCGCCTCGGTGTCGTCGATTTTGGGAGCGTGCATGTCGCCGGTGCGGTACTGGACCAGCGTGCGATGGACTTTCTCGACGTCGGTAGCGACATCGACGCCCTTGTCGTAAATCTTGACCTTCTCCGACGGCTCGGTGTCATCGTAGACGATCATCCGGCGCGAGCCGCCGATGAGGGTGGTGCGGACCTTGACCGGCGCCAGCCAGTTGACATGAAAGTGGGCGATGGCGCCGTGATTGAACATCACGGTCATGTAGGCGATGTTCTCGACATGGGTGCCCAGATGGGCGCGTCCGAGCGCGGAGACCGCCTCGGCGCCCGGCCCCATGACCGCGTCCATGATCGACAGATCATGCGGGGCAAGGTCCCAGAGCACATTGACATCATGTTGGAACAGTCCGAGGTTGACGCGCACCGAGTCAAAGTAGAGGACCTCGCCGATCTCGCCTCCGGCGACCAGCGCGACGATCTTGCGGACCGCGCCGGTGTAGAGGAAGGTGTGGTCGACCATCAGAGTCAGCCCTTTTTTCTCGGCCAGTTCGATCAACCGGTCGCACTCGGCGACCGAGGCGCACATCGGCTTTTCCAGCAGGACATGCCTGCCCGCCTCCAGCGCGGCCTTGGCCAGCGGGAAATGGGTATGGACCGGGGTGGCGATCACCACCGCATCGGTTTGGTCCCAGCGGATCAGCTCCTCGGCCGACGCGAAGACCTTGACCGTCGGAAAGCGCGGCGCAATGAAAGCGCGGCGTTCGGGCTTAGCATCGGCCACCCCGGTCACCGCCGCATCGGGAACGAGCGCAAAGTTGCGGATGAGATTGGGACCCCAGTAGCCGGCGCCGATGACGCCTACGCGCAGTTTGTCGGATGCTGTGATGGCACACCTCCCATTGGACGTCAAAAATACAGCGAGCGCTCGTCGGCAAGCAACAACTGCAGGATCATGCGGTACTGACCGGGCTGGCGTCCCCACCGCTCCGAGAGATCGTCGAAGTCGCTCTGACCGTTCTCAATGCGGACGCTGACCGTGGAGTCGGAGCTGATTGTCAATTTCTGCCAGATGCGCGGATCGGCGCCCTCGTAGTAGCGCTCAATCGACGAGTAGGTCAGGCCCGGCAAGTCCCAGTGATCCGGGTTCTCCTGCGGCAGGTCGCCATAGACGATCAAGGCGCCGCGCGGGGCGCCCTCGGATTCCATCCCCAGACGCACCTCGACCTGCCCGTCGGCGAGGATCGAATCCAGAAGCGGGCCTTCGAAGAGATTGCGCGACCAGCCGCGAATGGTGGCGGGCACGTCACCGTTGTAGCGCATGAAATTGCGGTAGTGCGGCTTGCCGTAGAAGGAATCATCGCTGATGATCAGACTCTCGGGAAAAGCGGAACGGACATGGTCGACGTGGGTGACGACCTTAAAGTCGCTGCCCGGCGTGATGTTGGCGTCAATCAGGACATAGGCGCGTTTGACCGAACCCAGATGGAGATCAGCGGGCAGGATGATTCGCCGGCTGATCTCCGTTTGCGGGTCCTCAATGGATGCCGCCCACTCGGCATGCCCTTCACGCGTGGTGGCCCAGCCGAGGAACACCAGCGCCACGCCGCCGCCAACGACGACCGTGTAGGCCCAGCGTTCCCACCCCCGGTGTCCGCAGAGGACAATCGCGGCGCCGACCGTGGCGATGATGACCAGTAAACCGACTATCCAGTACAGCCACGCGGCCGTGGCCGCGGAGACGCCGGGAACCATCAGCCAGAAGGATGGCCGGACCATCGCCAACACCAGCAACGCCAGAAGGACCAGGCCGCCGACGATGCCGAGACGCCGGAGGGCGCCTGGCATCTCCTGCCGCACAAGCCAGAATGCGCCGGTCACCGCCGCGCCGATGACAAAGGGCATCGCCGGCAAATTGTAGCGCGAGACCACATGCATCATCGTGTGCAATCCGGCAAAGTAGACGATCACCGCCAGCGCAAGCCAGACCGGCGGCCCGGCGCGACGGGTCCACAGCCACATTCCCAGCGCGGCCAGCAAGACAATCAACCGATGCAGCCACTGCGTGGCGGCCGGACCAAACGGAAAGCCGATGCGATAGTCGTCGCAGGCGCGCCACCAGAGACGGCGGAATTTCTGCAGATAGAGACGGGCATATTCCATCGGCCGGTTGCTCAATTCGCGCCAGACCGGATAGGTCCAGAAGTCGACCGGGGCCATGTCGGTGTTGTATCCCTCGGTCTCGAGGATATTCGCCTGCCGGAAGTTGGCCGTGCCATAGGAAGGGTCGCGCACGGCGAATCGTCCGTAGCGATGGTTGACCAGAAAGAGCCAGGGCAGCATCACGATCAACCATGACCCCAGAAGGCAGACGACGCTGGTCCGGGGACGGAGCGCCCTGCCGCGGTTGGCCCAGAGCCAGGCGGCGAGCACCGGGGCAATCAACAGGGCGGTCGAGGCCTTCCCCATCGCCAGAATCGAACAGACCGCGCCGGCGGCAATCAGCCATTTGCGCGACTGCAAGTCATAGGCGCGCAGAAGCAGCCAGACCAGGAGCACGACCAGAAAGATGGAGAAGGTCTCAGTCAGCAGTTCGGCGGTCTTGACGATCGCCGGACCATACACCACCCACGCGCCGGCGGCGATCGCGCCGCCGAGGGGCGAGATCAGACGTGCCATCACCAAACCGATGAGCGCGGCGGTCAACGCATCGAGGATCGCCTGCGCGATGCGCACGACCCAGAAATCATGCGCGGGGGTCAAATGAAAGATGGCGGTGAGAAACGCCGGATAGGCCGGGCCGCTGAAAAACAGCCAGTCGAGCGCCTGCCCGAAGGTCGGCGGGTCATACGGGGCCCAGATGACGGTCTCGTCATCGATCAGATCATTCATCACGCGGCTGAAGGAAATGTTCTCGCGCGCGGTGGTGTCGTTCCAGAGAGACGGATTCCACACCGCGATCGGAGCGGCCGCGGCAACGGCGACATACTGCCGGGCGTCGAATTGCACCGGCGGCTGGTCGACCGCCGCGAAGTAGATCAGGCGGACCAGGAGCGCCGCGGCAAAGACGGCCAGCGAGGGGCGCTTGGTAAGCCGGTTCCACATGGCGGGTCAGGGATGGGTGGATTGGGCCGGCGGCGCGGGTTCCTCGCCCCCGCCGACACGCGACAACGTCAGATGCTCACTGCGCAGATGGTAGAGACCCAGAAGCGTGATCGGGATGTACTGGGCGGCATGGAGAACAATCGCCACCGCCAACGCCTGGCCGTCGTTGAGTCCATAGATCCGCAGCGAGACCTGCACCCCCCAATGGAAGACCCCGACGTATCCGGGGCTGGAGGGCACGGAGATCATCAGCGAGACCACCACCAGCACCACAAACGATGCCTCCACCGGCAGATGGTCGAACCCGAGAGCCAGCAGGACGAAGTAATTCGAGATGCCCAGAATAAACCAGATGACCAGCGAGGAAGCGGCCACACCGATCGTCGTGGGAACATTGTGGTGCATGCGCAGGCCGCGGGCGAACTTCTCGGTGATCTCGCCGGCGAGGTTTTGTATCCGCGGCGAGAACCGACGGCTGACCTTGCGAATCCAGCGGACCGCCGCCTCGTTTTTGACCTGCAGGATGATCAGGATGGCCAGCAACGCGACGTTGATGGCCAAAAAGATCCAGCCCACATAGCGGACCCGTCCCACCTCGGTCAGTTCGCTGATACGGGAGAAGGCAAAGACCAGCCAGAGGAACAATAGCAGCGTGAAGGAATCGTAGATGCGCTCGACGATGATGGTCGCCAGCGTGGCCGAGCGCGACAGATTGGCCTTGATCCCCAGCGAAACCGCGCGGGCGATCTCCCCCAGCCGCGCGGGGAGCACGTTGTTGACCATGAAACCGATCATGGTGGAGGAATACACCCGCGAGAACGAGACATCGCCGACCGGCTTGAGGATCAACTGCCAGCGCCAGGCGCGCACCCACATCACGCCGACGACGAGGATGATGTTGGGGATGAGCCACTCCCACTTGCAGCCGCTCACCACCGCCCAGAGTTCGGAATAGTCGACCTTGCGCAGCGCCAGGTAGATAAAGACGATGCTGATGATCGTGCCGATGATGGCTTTGCGTTTCATGCGCTACCGCTCACGTCCGATGGCGGGGTCGCCGCCGGCCACCTGACGGAGAATCGCCTCGGTCTGTTCGGCGGCCTGATCCCAGCTGAACCGTTGCGCCCATTCCAGCGCCCCGCGTTCGAGGCGGGCCCGCAGGTCGGCGTCGGTCAACAGGCGCCGGATGCGCTCGGTCAGCGCCCCGATGTCGCCATAAGGATACAAGAGTCCGGTTTGGTCATCACGCGCCGAATCACGCAGCCCGGGGACATCGGCGCAGATGACCGGCGTGCCGCAGGCGTTGGCCTCGATATTGGTCAGCCCCCACCCCTCCTTAACCGACGGGCAAACCACCGCCCAGCAGCGGCGGACCAGGTCGATTTTCCTGTTGGCTTCGGCGAACCCATGGAAGGTGACCCGGCCGGCGATTCCCAACCGTTCGGCGATGGCCTTCAAACGCGGCTCATCGCCGCCGGAGCCGATGATGTGCGCCGCCAGATTCGGGATCTCCGTTTGCAGACGGGCGATGGCCTGCAGCAGATGGTCGATCGACTTGTAGCGTTTCACCCGTCCGAGAAAGCAGAGGGTGGGATTGGGCGCCTTGGGCACCGTCGGATCAGGCGTGTACTGGGCCAGATCGATGCCGTTGTGGACGACCCGGATCAACTCGCGGCTCATCCCCTTGGACACCAGGTCATCGCGCGTGCTCTCCGAGACCGCCATGACCGGCAGCCCGCGGTAGTAGCGCGGCACCAGCGATTCGGCCAGGTAGACATAGGCCCCCGCGATCGGGTTGACTTCGCGGAAGATCGCTTTGCCGAAGAGGTGATGGACGACCGTCAGGATCGGCTTCTCCACGAAGCGCGCCGAATAGAACGGGATCTTGTTGATGTCATCGACGACGACATCGAACGTCTCGCGCCGCATCAGCTCGCGGGTCCAGTCCGGCACCCCCCAATTGAAGAGGAGCCGTCCGCCGCGACGGATGATCCGCATGTGATCGTACTCCTCCTCTGACGGCGCCCGGTCGAAGCCGCAACAGAGCAGAGTGACCTGATGGCCGCGCGCGCCGAGGCGGGAGAAGATCTCATGGAGATGGACCTCCGCCCCACCCGCATACGGGTGTTTGCGGTCCTGCCAGTTGAGGATGAGGATGCGCATGGTGGCTGGTCGCTGGCCAGACCCGCCGGTCGGCACGGCGGTCGCGGTCCGACGGGACGGGAAAGTTAACGGCCCGGGGCAATTGGCCCAAGGAGAGTTTGGCGGCGCTATGGGGGCGTCGGTGCCGGAGCCGCCGACTGCAGCCGCGCCAGCACGCGCACCGAGTCGAGCAACACCCGGGTCTGCTGGTCGCCGGGGTTGGCGAGAGACCAACGCTCCATCAAGGCCAACAGCGAATCGAAGCGGCGCTCGCCGTAGTAGGCCTGAACCAGCGTGCGGTAGGCCGGCTCATACGCGGTGTTGCGCGCCAACACGTCGCGCAGGATGGCATCTCCCCGCTCGGCGCGTCCAAGACGGCGCAGCGAGTAGCCGATGGCGGTGGCCGCCCGCTCCCACTCGGCGGTCACCCGCTGCGACAGCGGATAGAGGGCTTCCAGGCTGTCGGGTTGCCGGGTGTCGGTGTAGAGCTGGGCCAGATAGACGTACGGTTCGCACAGCCCCGGCAGTAGTTCCAACGCGCGCTTCATCTGACGGATGGCGCCTTCGAAATCGCCGGCGCGGCGGAGAGTGTCGCCCAGGTAATAGAAGCCGGCAAGGTAACTGCCCGTCATCCGCTCGCCGTTTTCGTCCTTGTACACCGTGGGGTCATTGACGCCGCGGTACTGGTAGACCTGCCAGACCAGGCTGTCGAGCCGCGCGACATCGATTCGTCCGGTGCCGGTGTCGGCGACCAATCGGTACGACATGCCGGTGAGCACCAGGTAGGGTTCGAGCGACTGCTCGCGGAAGCGGCGGTTGCCTTCGGTGACCGTCACCGCGAAGTTGACCGGGATGCGGTTCTTGTTCGCCATCAGGATGGCGTCGATCATTTGGTCCTGCACGCGGCGGATGCTGCCGTCGTTGCGATAGTAGTGCACCATCCGCGCGAGCTTGTCATCGGGCAGATCCATCGGCACCTTGCGCAGATCGCGCAGCTGGCGGATGTACCAGTGCGTGTTGAGCAGACTCAGGTTGATGATCTGGACATCACGACGGACCCCATAGACTTCCTGCAGGCACCAGACCGGGAAGGTGTCATTGTCGCCGTTGGTGAAGAACATCGCCCCCGGGTCGGCCGAGGCCAGCAGGTTGTAGGCGTAGTCGTAGGCGAGAAAGTTGCGCGACCGGTCGTTGACGTGGTAGTTCGCCTGCAGGGTGCGCAGCGGCAGACACGCGATCACCAGCGCGCCGGCCAGCGGCCAGATGACGGACCCGCCGCCCAGCCAGCGGATCAGCGCCCCTCCGCCCATGCCGATGGCGAGCCCGAAGAGGATGAACGCCGGCGTGAAGAAATAGTCACGATCGCGAACCTCGAGGTAGGCATCCTGGGTCGCCGCGTTGTAGCGGGTGCCGTCGGCGAAATTCATGTACCAGACCAGCCCCACCGATGTGATCAGCAAGAGCAGCAGGAGGACGATCCCCAGCGCGCGCCGTGAGCGGAACAACTGGTAGACCCCCAGCATGCCGAGCCCGAACAACGGCAGAAAGGCAAGGTCATTGTAACCGTACTGGCGGTCAAAAAAGCCCCAGAAGCCCATGCGGGGATGCTGTCCCAGTTGGTTGGCCAGTTCACCGCGACGGATCAGCGCGCGCTCGAACATCGTCTCGGTGCCGTACTGCTTGCGCTCAAGAAAGCCGCGGAAGGCATCCCAATCCTTCGGTTCGTTCTCGTTTATCGAGGGATTCTGCTGGGCGCGGATCGGGATGTACGCCTGCGTCGAATAGCCGACCAGCGCGGCCACAATCAGGAAGAATGACAACCGCCAGGCCGTGCCGACCATGACCCACGGGATGATTGCCAGCCCCCAGGCCAGAACCGACAGGAAGACCGGCCAGGGTTCGCCGGTGCGCAGCGCCCAGAGTCCGCCGAGGCCCCACAGGACGACGGTGAGGATCGTTGGCGCCAGTCCCCAACGCCTATAAGCGCTGACCACGCCGGTGATCGCCAGAAGTCCGGTCATGGACCAGAGGAAGAGCGAGACATTGACGGTGACCAGGAACATCACGACGCCGGAAAGCCAGAAGCGCCAGTCACGGCGCAACTGCGGCGAGAGCCACACGACCAAAAGGAAAATCGGCGGCATGACCAGGAAGACGGTCATGTGGACGCCAATGGAGAGAAAGGCGACGAGCGCAATGGCGATGAGAAACCGCTCGCTGCCCGGCTCGTCGCGTTTTTGCGCCCAGATCAGCGCCAGCCAGATCAGCGCCATCATCAGGAACATCGAGAGACCATAGACTTCGGCCTCCACCGAGTTGCTCCAGTTGGTCGAGGAAAACGCAAACAACAGCGCGCCGCACAGCGACCCGGCGTAGACCGACAACCGCTCGGTCGGGCCCAGCCTGGGATCGGGGTAGCGGTCGGAGTACCACCAGGTGATCAGCCGCGCGGTGACGAAGAATCCCAGCGTGGCGGCCGCGGCGCTGGAAAACGACGAGAGCAGATTGACCCGGTGGCCGATGTCGCCGGCAATCGGCAGCATCGCGAAGATGCGTCCCAGCAGGATGTAAAGCGGCGCGCCGGGAGGATGGGGAATGCCGAGAATGTGGGAGCAGGCAATGAATTCGCCGCAGTCCCAGAAGGAGACCGTGCGCGAGACGGTCGCCAGGTAGACCACCGTGGTCAGCAGGAAAACCAAACCGCCCAGAGCGCTGAGGATCGGATCGACAAAGTAGCGGCGCATCGTCGGTCAGGGTTTGTCGGACGGTGCCTGGTCCATCGCTTTATACACCGCGTCGAGGATCCCGTTGATGAAGGTGCCCGACTCGGCGGCGCCGAACTCGCGGGCCAGATCGACGGCCTCATCGATGACCACTTTGGCGGGAGTTTCGGGGAAAAACCAGAGTTCGGCGATTCCCATGCGGAGGATGTTCTTTTCGACCAGGCCGATGCGGGCAAAATCCCAGTTCAGGGCGCGGTCGCGGATAACGCGGTCGATCGTCTCCGCCTCGCTGATGGCGCGCAGGAAGAGCCGCTTGGCGTAGGCCAGCGTGTCGGCGTCATAGGTGACCCGCCCGGCCTGGGCGCGGAAGATCGCCTCGGCCGCCTCGCCGGTGGAGAAATGGGCGTAAAGACATCCAAGGACCAACTCTCTCCCCTGACGGCGTCGGCTCATGGCGTCAAATCCGAAAACGGCCCCGCAGGCGGGGCCGTTGGGAAGGCAAGGTACGGCGAGGGAAGTGGGATTGCAACAGAGCTCGGCTTACAGTTTCCGCCGCAGATCCGCCATTTCGATGGCCGATAGCGCCGCGTCGGCGCCCTTGTTGCCCGACTTGGTGCCGGCGCGTTCGATCGCCTGTTCGAGCGTGTCGGTGGTGATGACGCCATAGATGACCGGCGTGTCGCCCGCCAGCCCGATCTGCGCCACCCCTTTGGTAACCTCGGCCGCGATGAAGTCGAAATGGGGCGTGTCGCCGCGGATGACCGCGCCGAGCGCGATCACCGCGTCGTACTTGCCCGATTTCGCCAGCCGCTGCACCGTCGGCGGAATCTCGAACGATCCGGGCACACGCACCACCGTGATGTCGGCATCGGATGCGCCATGCCGGACCAACGTGTCGATGCACCCCGTCAGCAGTTGATCGGTGATGAAGTGGTTGAAGCGGGAGACCGTCACGGCGAACTTCCGTCCGGCGGCGTTGAGATGACCTTCGATATAGGTGGGCATGTGGCCTCCAATGTGCCTTGCGATGATCGCGCCGGATCCTACCAGCGGTCCGGGATGATCCACGGGGCGCCGTTGACTTCCCCGGCGCCGGACTCCTCCGCCACCGACAATAGATGGCCCAGGCGGTCGCGTTTGGTTTCGAGGTAGCGGCGGTTGCTGTGCGACGCGGGAATCTCAATCGGGACCCGTTCGACAATCTTCAGTCCGTATCCCTCCAGCCCGACAACCTTGCGCGGATTGTTGGTCAACAGGCGGATGGTCGAAAGTCCCAGGTCGCGCAGAATCTGAGCGCCGAGGCCGTAATCGCGCAAGTCGGCCGGGAATCCCAATTTCAGATTGGCGTCGACCGTGTCCAGTCCATTTTCCTGCAGATGGTAGGCGTGAATTTTGTTGGCCAGCCCGATGCCGCGTCCCTCCTGCCGCATGTAGAGGAAAACGCCCGCGCCGGCGCGGTCGATCATGCGCAACGCCTCATCACGCTGCTGCCCGCAATCGCAGCGCTCGGAGCCGAAGACATCGCCGGTCAGGCATTGCGAGTGCACCCGGACGAGGACATCCGCGCGCCCGGCCACGTCGCCGCGCACCAGCGCGACATGATGGTCGCCGTCGACCAGCGATTCGTACAGATGCAGTCGGAAGTTGCCGTGCTGCGACGGCATGTCGACTTCCTCAATTTTCTTCACCAGCCGCTCGTTGCGGCGGCGGTGGGCGATCAGGGCGGTGATCGAGACCAGCGGCATGCCGTGACGGTCGGCGATCTGGCGCAGGCGCGGCAGACGCGCCATCGAGCCGTCATCGTCCATCACCTCACAGACCACGCCCGCGGGGCGCAGCCCGGCCAGACGCGCCAGATCGACCGCGGCCTCGGTGTGGCCGGCGCGCACCAACACGCCGCCGTCGACCGCCGCCAACGGGAAGACATGGCCCGGACGCGCCAGGTGCTCGGGACGCGTCCCCGGATCGACCAGCGCGCGGATGGTCAACGCGCGGTCGGCCGCCGAAATGCCGGTGGTGGTCCCGTCGATCAGGTCGACCGATTCGGTGAAGGCGGTCTGCATCTTGGCGTTCGAATGACGCACCATCGGGTGCAGATCAAGGGCGGCCAGCTGCGTCTTCTCCAGCGCGACGCACACCAGACCGCGCGCGTGGGTCACCAGAAAGTTGATCTTCTCCGGGGTGGCATGCTCGGCGGCGAGAATGAAATCGCCCTCATTCTCGCGGTGCTCGTCATCGACCACGATGATGATCTCGCCACGGCCGATGGCCGCGATCGCCGATTCGATCGGATCGAGACGGACCGGCTCCGGCGGATGTGGCGTGGCGGTCTTCACGGTCAGACTTCCCTGCATTGCGACATTCCTTTCATGCGCGGCGTTGCTCGGCCACGGCGCGCTATTTCCAACCCGCGCGGACAAGCGCCTGCTCGTCGAGGCGGGATGATTCCGGATCGGGGACCACGGCCTTCACCAGCATGTCGAACTCGAGATTGACCCGGTCGCCGCGGCGCAGGTCGGCGAGCGTGGTGCGCGCGACGGTCTCCGGGATGAAGGAGACGGTCAACAGGCCGGGTGATTTGTCCATGACGGTCAGACTGACACCCTCGATGGCGATCGAGCCCTTGCGCAACACCCAGCGGTCGAAGCGGGGCGCGAAGCGGACATCGACCCAGTGCCCCGCCGGGGACACGCGGATGTCGGTCACCGCTCCGGTCGTGTCGATGTGGCCGGTCACAAAGTGGCCACCCAGACGGTCGGTCGGTCGCAGCGCGAGTTCAAGATTGACCCGCCGTCCCACGGTCCAGTCGCCGTAGTTGGTGGCCTTCAGCGTTTCCTGAATGGAGGTACCGGTGAACAGTTCGCCGGACACGGTCTCCACCGTCTGACAGGCGCCGGCGATGTTGACCGAATCGCCGGGCTTGATCTCGGCGGCGGTGCGGGGAGCGTGGATGGTCCAGCGCATCCCGCCGGCGGAGGGAGACAGGGCGCGGACGAAGCCGATATCGGAAACCAGGCCGGTGAACATGGTCGCTTAACGAGACTATCGCTCCTCGGCGCGCTGCGGCGCGCTGGTTTCTTCCTCGACGATGACCCCGGCCGGCCCGGCATTCGTCGCCGATTCGACATCCGGTTCAGGCGCAACGAGCGGCGGCTCGCTGGATTCGGGGCCATAATCCGGATAGCCGGTAATCAGCAAATCGCGTCCCAGCCAGCGCACATCCGAATCGATCAGCCTCACCGCCGCATCCAGCGACGGCGCCTTCCACTTGCCGGTCGATCCGATGCCGCCGGCGCCGAGCAGACGCGTGGAGACGATCAGATGCGCTTTGTCGGCCAACTGTTCGCGGATGAAGGAGCCGAACACTTCGGCGCCGCCCTCCACCAGGATGCTGGTGATGCCGTTGCTGGCGGCCTTCTTCAGCATCTGGTGCAGATCGACCTGATGGCGATCGTCATGGTCGAGGTACCAGTCGAAGCAATCGGGGTGCGGCGAGGTGTCGGGGCGTTTGCCCATCGACAACCCGACGCGCACCGTCTTTTTGTCGGCGTTCTCCCTGAACACCCGGGCGCCGAGCGGGATCCGTCCCCAGGAGTCGAGGATCAGCCGCAACGGATCGCGTCCGGGCACCTCGCGCACCGTCAGCGCCGGATCATCCAGCGCCACGGTGTTGCGTCCGACCAGGACCGCATCGTAGCGGGCGCGCAGCGAGTGAACAAACTGCCGCGCCTCGGGACCGGTGACCATCTCCCGACGTCCGCCGAGCGTGGCGATCTTGCCGTCGAGCGTCTGCGCGATCTTGAGCGTGATCAACGGCAGGCCGGTCACCGAGAACTTGATGTGCGCCTCATTCTGACGCATCGCCGCGCGCCGCAACACGCCGACACGCACCCCCACCCCTTGCGCGCGCAGATGGCGGATGCCGCTGCCGTTGACCTGCGGGTTGGGGTCTTCCATCGCGCAGACCACGGTGGCGATGCCGGCATCGAGGATGGCTTTGACGCAGGGCGGAGTCTTGCCGAAATGCGAGCAGGGCTCGAGGTTGACATAGAGCGTGGCGCCCTGGGCGCGTTCCCCGGCCTGTTCGAGCGCGATCACTTCCGCGTGTGGGCCGCCCGCCCGTTGGTGCCAGCCGCGGCCGACCTCGAGGCCATTTTTCACCACAATGGCGCCGACCATCGGATTGGGGCTGGTGCGGCCGGCGCCATGCTCCGCCAGCGCAATGACCTCGGCCATCCACTGACGATCCAGTGCCTGTTGATCTATCGTCACGGTCGAATCCTCAAAAACGAAAACCGCGTTTCAATCCCGAAGACCCGGTGCGGGCGGACGGGGCTGAAACGCGGGATGGCCTGACTTAGAGCGTTCGTTACTCAAAACGCCATAAGGCATTGCATCGCAACGTATTACGCCAACTAATCTGGCGCTTGCCTTCTCCCATCCGGACTGTGTCCCGATCGTTTGCAGATCGGAAGAACCGTCGGCGCCGGAATCTCACCGGCTCAGCCGCCCCAGAATGGGTAATGCGCGGGACGGGTCGCGGGCTATACCGCCGGTCGAGGAATTTCACCTCGCCCCGAAGGCCCTCTGTCGGGAGTATGTACGTGGCAAATCGTGAGTTGGTCAAGGGGTGTTGGGGAGGAATTGACAGGGTGAGCGTGCGGAAACCAAGGGGCTGAACACCCTCTGTCGCGCGGATTGATCATGAGAGCGCTCCGGCCGAGGGCGAGGCTCCTGCCGAGCCGGCTCTTTTCCGGTCGCGACCGAGGGCAGACTCTCCGCCGCGGCGGATCGTCCTCCCGATTCATCGACAGCCGGGATGGGTCTCGGCCCTGCCCACAATTGCAGGAGAAAGCCCGGAGGGGCGACACTTTCTTCACACGAAAAAAGATTCCAAGTTCGGCGCCGGCGGCTACACCGCCTCCGCCGGCCTTGGAATGACGGGGGGTGGGCATGTCGTATCGGCGGCCGTGGAATGACAGGGGTTGGGCATGTCGTATCCGCACCTGGCAAGTCCCTGTTCCATCGACCGTCGGGGCAGGTTTGAGACCGGCGCGGATCGTCTCACCTTTTACGACAGATCAAATCACGGCGTGCAGCGGCTGCATGGGGCGTAGCCATCGTAGAACGCCGAATCCTTGGAGTAGTAAACCACCTCCAGATCGGGATCGACGTTGTCCATGCTCTTGCATTCGGGGCGGTGGAAGCGGTAGAACAGAAACGAGGCGCGATAGTACTCGGCGGTCTCGGTCTGCGGATTCTTCCAATGGCCGCGATGGGCCTCCATCGCTTCATGCTGCGCCAGCAACAGTTCGCGCGAATGGCGCAGGTTGCCTTCGAAAAAGTAGCACCAGGCCCATCCGGCGCGGACAATCTCGCGATTGACCAACTGGTCCCCCGTCCAGAGGAAGGCGAGGGTGCGTCCATAGCGGTCGGTCTGATCACGGTCATACTCCAAACGCACCCGCTTGCGCAGAACCAGCCTTCGGGTCAAAGCCGAGGCGGAATCGTAGTCGGTGTCGCCGCGCTCGGGGGTGTCGATGCCGACCAGACGGATGGTGCGCCCGTCCTCCAGTTCGACCGTGTCGCCGTCGATGACGCCGACCACGGTCACCCCCTCCTCCGCCGGCGGCTGGCTCTTTTTGCCACAGGCGGAGAGCGCCACCCCCAGAAGCAGGATGAGCAACGCGCCAAAGCTGATGTTCCCTCGCATAAGCCGTCGGACGAATGCGCCGATAATCGTTAAGGATGGCGCATGTCCGTGATCATACGGGTACGCAACCGGCGTGGCCGCCGCAATCACATACTGAGGCAGGGCGGACACGGTCGACGGCATTCACCCGTAACCTCAAAGGGGTATTCTTCTTCCTGGTGGCCCTGATCCTGGTCAGCCAGGTCTCCCCCCTGCTGCTCATCGTGCGCCTGGTCGACAGCGAGATCCAACGTGCCGACACGCGGCTGCAGGAAGCGGCCGCGACGCTGGCGGAGGCCTGGCTGCGCACCAATACGCCCGACTACTCCGATCTGGATGTGTCGCCTCTGGTCGACGGTCATGCCCTGCAGCATTTGCGTTTGGCCGCCTTTCTCCCTGACACGTCGGGCGGCAACTGGTACTACCTGGCCACCTCGATGCACAGCCGTCGCCGTCCCGGCTGGGACTCGGTGTCGCACATCCCGCCGGTGCCGGAGGAGGCGCGTCAGCGCCACGGCGTGCGCGCGCTGGTGGTGACCGAGATTTGGGATGGCCATCCGGTGCGCGCGGAATTGGTCACCGCCACGCCGGCGGTGGCGGGGTTGTGGCGGCAGTTTCGTCTGGAGCTGTGGCTGCGCGGCATCCTGCTGACCTCGTTTGTGCTGTTCACGATCCTGTTTTACCGCCTGGTGCTCCTCCCCTTCCATGACATGCGACGGCGCTCGGCGGCGTTGGTCGAAAGCGGCGTCATTCCGCCCGGCCCCGACGGGAGCGATCAGGACCCTGAGTATGTGATGGCCACCTTCGATCATCTGGTGCACAAGCTCTCGCGCCAGGCCGGTCAGATGGAGCTGCGGGCATTGGACTCCGAGCGGCGCGCCCGCGATGTCGAGCGCTTCAACGAATACATCCTCACGTCGATGACCACCGGCATGATCATCCTCGATCAACAGGGCGAAATCCTGCGCTTCAACCGCGCCGCCGAACTGATCCTGCGCATGCCGGCGGCGGCGATGATCGGACGGCATTACACCCAGTCGGGGCTGGCGGACAATCTGCTGGAGATGTTCGCGGCCGGGCTGGAGCGCGGCGAAGTCTTCTCGCGGCACGAACTGCGTGTCGACCGCGAGGGGGCCGAGCCGATCTACCTGGGGATCAACACTTCGTGCATCAAAAGCGACACCGACGAGACCGTCGGCTTAAGCATCCTGCTCACCGATCTGACCGCGATCAAGAAACTGCAGGATGAAGTAGCGGAAAATCAGCGCCTGGCCGACCTCGGCGAACTGGCGGCCGGGCTGGCGCATCAGCTGCGCAATTCGATGGCGGCGATCCTGGGTTATGGACGTCTCCTGCGTCAATCAGTGCCGGAGGAGGGGCAGTTGGGCGACTGGGCCGAAGGGCTGTTGAACGAGACCGCCGAGACTTCGGACATGATCAGCCGCTTCCTCGACTTCGCCCGTCCGCTGCATGCCGAGAAGCACACTGTTCACTTGGGCGAACTGCTCGATTCGGCCGCGGGAGCGGTGCGCGCGCAGGCGGATGCGGCGGGGGTGCAGATCGAGACGCTGTCGCGGCCCGAACAGGCCCCGTGTGTGAGCGGCGATGAACTGCTGCTCAAGCAGGTGTTCGTCAATCTTCTGCAGAATGCGATCGAGGCCTCGCGTCCGGGAAGTCGGATTTCGATCGCGATCGCTCATCAGACCGCCAACGGCGGGCGTTGGGTGGTCAGCGTGGCCGATCAGGGGTCCGGCATCGCGCCGGCCGAGCAGGGACGCATCTTCCATCCGTTCTACACCACCAAGGACGCCGGCACCGGCCTGGGGCTGGCGCTGGCGCGCAAGATCGTCGTCTCGCATGGCGGCAGTCTCATCCTGCAATCCTCGACACCGCAGGGCTCGACCTTCCTGGTGGTTCTCCCCGCATGCCCGACCCCGATCCCCGCGCCGGGTGTGGGCGCGCTGGCCTGATCCGCCGCGCGCGGACGGCGCATTCGCCGCGTTGACTTCCCCTCTGTGGTCGATTATTCTTCCGCCCCGGTCCAACAGGGCCGGACGCAACTGCCGGAGTGGTGGAATTGGTAGACGCGCCGGACTCAAAATCCGGTGGGACCTAAATCCCGTGTCGGTTCGATTCCGACCTCCGGCATTTTTGTTGCCCCGGATAGTTCCCCCCCTCGAAACACGCCTCGCGATTGATGACCAGGTCGCTGCCCTGCCCCCAAACAGGGGCAATAACGCATCGACGTCTTCCGCGAACAAATCCTTGATCCCGGCGACACCACCTGCTTTCCGGGTATCCGTGATCCCGGCGGCGCTGAAGCTGATTGCGACAACCGACCGCCGCGGCGATTTGAATGCCGATGGCGCCTTCGATGTCGTCGATGTGGTCGCAGTGGCGGCGGTGGCATTTCGCGCGCAGTCGCTGCCCGAACCGCCGTTTATCGCCGATGTCAACAGCGACGGTGTGGCCGCCGACCCGCTCGATGTCGCGCGCCTGATCAACCACGTCTTCCGCAGTGGCCCGCCGCCGGGACCGTGAGGGGGATTCGTGTGAGATTCCGTGGGCTTGCGTGACCGCGGGCTCGGAACACGTCATGATCACCCACGCGTTGGTAAACAACCCGGCACCGGGAGGCACTTTGCAGCGGCGGGCTTGATGCTCTTCCTCCGCTCCCCAGGTCACACTTCAGGGGCACGGAGCCACAAAATTGGCCGCGGTCGTCCCGCCGCGGAATGCGACATTCACTACGCGCACTACGTCCGCCACCGACGTAGCGCCGTTCCCATCAAAATCCGTGCGTTGGCGGGGGCAACCGAAGTCGTAGACTGGCGTCCCTCCCCGGAACGCCACGTTCACCGTCTCAACCACATCCGCAACGCTGGAAATCACGTGGTCGCAGTTCGGATCATTCCCGCACTTGCAGACACATTGGCCGAGCGCCAATCGTATGGAATTGGCCGCGTTGATACGCCCCCAGCCGTGGTACGGGTCCCATCCCTCTACATCCTCAAAACTGAGACCAACTCTATCCTCTGCTCCGGCAGCGATAAAGAAATAGAGACTGTCGGGTGAGAGTGTCGGTCGGATTGAAAGCAGAAGTGACGCGAGTCCGCTTACGTGCGGAGTAGCCATCGATGTGCCCGACTTGACTCCGTATGGGGGATTCAAGTACCACGTCGGGACGGTCGACCAGACCTGATGTCCAGGGGCAACCACGTCAAGTTGAAAGCCATAATTCGATCCCTGGCTACTGTTCCACCACCGTGCGTCCGTTTCCTCCGTCGCACCGACGGCCAGAGCCCAATCAGAAGCCGCTGGGTAGATTACTCTGGAGGAATCGTCGTTGCCGGCAGCGGCGACACATAGAACGCCCGAGTTGTATGCGAAATGCACGGCCACATCCTGCGCTTGATGGTAAGCGTACCCACCAAGTGACATATTGATCACTTTCGCCCCCATTTGCACTGCGTAGTAGATGGCGATCGTCACGTCGTCTGAAGACGCACTCCCCGAAAGCGAGTTGAACACTCTGATTGGAAGCACCAGACAGCCCCAGTCTACACCTGCGACCCCGATCCCGTTGTTCGTAAAAGCACCTATAGTCCCGGCAACGTGCGTTCCATGAGTGTCCTCCGTTGTTCCGGGCGCCGGATTGTTGTCGTCATCTCCAAAGTCCCACCCGAGTACGTCATCGACAAGCCCATTTGCGTCGTCGTCGACCCCGAGGTTTCCTCCATATTCCACTTCATTTGTCTTGAAGACCCCCTGCAAATCGGGGTGGTCATATTGGATTCCATCGTCCAAAACGGCCACGGTGATGTTGCCAGAGCCGGTCGTTAAGTCCCATGCAGCAGGCAGGTCAATCGCCGCATAGTGCCATTGCAATGGGTAAATAGGGTCGTTCGGAGTGGCATCCGCTTCTTGGCGGGAGAGGGAGACATTTAATTCTACTTCCGCGATCTCATCACGACCAGAAAGGCTATCTTTGACATTGAGTGGGGTATTGGGATAGCGAATCGTGGCAACGAAGTACTGCGCCATATCAAGCGAATCGTACAGCGCTCGGTTGGTCAGTCCCTTGGGAGGAATAGGGAACAGAGGAGCGATTGAGTCAATCCCCGCCTGTACGAGAGGCCCCAGCCACGCTGGCACCGCACTCTTTGCATTGTTCAGCCCTCGCGCGAGGGATGTTCCGTTAATGAATGGGGCGAACTTCACGATCAGCGTGTGCGGATCATGCTCGTGAATTGCCGATTGGACGGTCCCCGGATGGAGCGTTAATCCGCACGCAAGCGCACAGAGCAAGACGATCTGTCTCATGTAGCCACCTCCCAGCATGGTCGGACTCGGATACCCCCCACAAAATGGGGCTTTCTGGTCCTGCGGCAAAAACTAAATCCCCACACTGACAGATCCTGTCACTGGATCTCCCACTTTTTTGAAGATTTTGTGCTTTAGTCGGAGCGTGGAACGTAACCGATTGCAAATCCGGGCTTTTGCGCGCCACCTTCACACCCCGCCGGGAAATTGCTTCATCGCGGTGGAAAGGGCGCGGATGTGATGCTGGAGGAGGAGTTGGCTGGATTCATCCTCGGTGGAATAGTAGCCGCGGATTTGGCCGCGGGCATCGACGAGGACGAACTTGCTGGAGTGGCCTTCGGGGAGCGCGCCGGTGGGCAGGAGGAAGCCCTTCTCGCTTAAGGCGGCGACGGCGGCGGTGTCGCCGCGCAGGAAGAGCCAGCGGCGGTCGGTGACGCCCTGACGGGCGGCATACTCGCGCAGAACTTCGGGAGTATCATACTCCGGATCGACGGTGATCGAGACAAATTGAATGTCGCGGCGCCCTTCGAAGAGTTTGTAGAGGCGGCTCATGCGGTCGGCCATCACCGGGCAGACGCCGGGACAGCGGGTGAAAATAAAATCCACGACGCTGATTTTGCCCATGAGACTGTCCCGCGTAAACGGGGAGCCGTCGCGCTCGGTCAGCGTGAAGTCGGGCACCGCGGCGATCACGGGCAACGCCAGACGGTCGCGGCTGGAAAGATGCACCATGTAGGCGCCGACCAGCGCGATGATGAGCAAGCCGCCCATCGCAAAGATGACGAATCGTCCGGGGAGCCGTTGGATGTCAGCCATGATGCGCCTCCGCCAGCCGGCGCAGGGAGAGTTGCAGGACCACCAGCGCGCCGACATAAAAACTCGATAACCACAGATGCAAGACACGTAACGCCGCCGGCATGTCGGCGGCGACCAGCGCCAGCCCGAGAAACATCTGCGCCGCCGAGAGAATCATGAACGCCCAGGCGGAGCGTTGCACCAGCGGCAGGGCAATCCCGCTTTTCCAGATGATGCGCAAGCCGACCCACCAGGTCGCGATCAGGAGCGCGCCGCCGATCAGCGGATGCCCCAGCTTGATCCAGCCGACCTGATTCATGAGCGCGCCGAGCGTCTCGTTCGGATTGTTGGCCGCCAACGTCTCGATGTCGCTGCGAATCTGCGTGCCCATGCCCACCGACACGATCGCGATGATCCACAACGGCCAGGTCCAGCGCGACACGGCGCGGGCGCGGGCATCGGGCGCGAGCGGATGCAGATGCCAGTGGACTTGCAGCGTCAGGTGAATCAGGACACTGGCGAGGATGAAGGCGATCACCATGTGCACGGTGACGACAAACGGCGCCAGCTTCGTGCCGACCACCTCTCCCCCCTGCCAGCCCTCGAAGGCCACCAGCGCCAGCGACAGCAGCGCGGGATAGAGGATGCGTGGGTGACGCCGCGCATGACGAATCGCCAGGATCGCAGTGATCAGGATCAACAGACCGATGGTGACGCCGATCAGACGGTTGATGTATTCGATCCAGGCGAGGGTGACGTTGAAGGTGGATGGATCAATGTGCGGCGGGAGTTGCTCGACGCTGGTCGGCGGGATCCAGCGGTCGAAGCATTTGGGCCAGTCGGGGCAGCCCAGACCGGCGCCGGAGACACGCACCAACCCGCCGACGAAGATCAGGAAGAAGGTGGCCAACGTGGCGGCCAGAGCCCAGGAGCGCAGTCGGTTCATCGCGTCATCGCCTCGCAGTCGGAATGGGGGGAAATCAATGGGTTGCGCGGGCCGTGTCCATGATTATTGCGCGGTGCCGCGATCGGCAGTCTGCTGAAATTGCCAGATTCCTGGTGAAGTTAAAAAGATTGCTTCGTCGTCGTCCGCCTCCGGCCGACTCCTCCTCGCAATGACGCGGTGGGGCAGGAGCCCGGACATTCCGCCACTGCGGTCGGCTCCCGGGAGTCTCTTCCAGCGCCGTCGCGTTGGCCTCGCGGAAACTGCGTCCCAGCGTCATTGCGAGGAGGCCTCACCCGCCGAAGGCGGGTAAGGCCGACGAAGCAATCTTTTTCGGCGGGACAAGCGAATCGGGGGTTTGCAAGAGGCTGAAAGCCCGTTGTCCGGCGGGCAGCGGGGGCAACAAAGATTCCACGGTCATGACCCTGCGGCTGCGGCTCCGGGCCATGACCTTGGAATGACGATTGTCCTGTCGATGGACCGCGGATGAGCGCCCGCGCCATTTGGCGCTCATCGTAGGGGCAGGTGTGAGACCTGCCCTGGCTCCAACCGCGCCATGTTAGCGCATTCGCGGCCTAATGGGTGGCCGGGGCGGTGGTGTCGGCGGCGGAGTCGGCCGGATGGGCGGCGGCGGAATCGGCGGGCCGGTTGTAAATGGATGCGGGCACCTGAATCGGACGGCCCACTTCGGGATACAAATCGGCGCGGCGTGTGGTGTCGATCATGGTGAAGCCGATGAAGATGACCAGAAACAACAGCGCGATCGCAAACACCATGAAGTAGAACTTATTATCGTAGTAGAGGTGCATGAAAAAGAAGGCGACCAAAAGCGCCTTGAAGCCGGCAATCGCCAACGCCACGACGATGTTCAGCGCGCCCAGGTGCACAAACGAGACCGCGATGGTCACCGCGGTCATGACCAACAGCAACGCGGCCACGGTCAGATAGACCCGCAGCGGGATGGTATGGGAATGGCGGGCGGTGCTCGGTGCGCTCATCGTCGTCCTATCCAATCAGGTACAAAAGCGGGAACAGGAAAATCCAGATCAAATCGACCAGGTGCCAGTAGAGACCGGTCATCTCGATCGGCGTATAGTAGTCGGCGGAGAAGTCGCCGCGCGCGGTGCGTCGGATCATCCAGGCGATCACGCCCATGCCGCCGATCACGTGAAGGCCATGCAGTCCGGTCATCAGAAAGTAGACCGAAAAGAAGATGTGCGGGTTGGTGCCTTCGACGCCGGTGTAGGTGTAATACTTGCCGGGCAGCTGGCCCAAATGGAACTTGTGCGCATACTCGAAGTACTTAATCACAAGAAACACGCCGGCCAGAAGCAGCGTCGCCCACAGCAGACGCAGGGTGTTTTGGCGCTGCCCCAGTTGCATGCAGCGGATGGCCAGCGCCATGGTGAGCGAACTGGTGATCAGCACCACGGTGTTGATCCCGCCCATGGTCACATCGAGCGCCCGGTGGGCGTCGAGGAACATCTGAGGATACCATGAGCGGTAGATCGTGTAGGCGCAAAACAGCCCGCCGAAAAGCAGGATCTCGGTCACCAGAAAGATCCACATGCCGAGTTTCGACGACTCGCGCTGCTGCTCGGCGTCGGCGAAGTGGTGGGCCAGGTAGGCCGGATGTCCGGTCGTGTCGCTCATCGTTGTGCTACCGTCCCGCCAGTGTGGATGGGGCAATGATCTTGTCGTAGTCGTGCGGCCCATGGGTCACAACCGGTTGGCTGTCGAAGTTGTGCGGCGGCGGCGGCGAGGTGGTGGTCCACTCCAGCGAGAGCGCGCCCCACGGATTGTTGCCAGCCGGTTTGCCGCGCCAGAACGAGGCGATCAGGTAGGTCGCCATGATCAAAAAGCCCAGGGTCATAATCCATGAGCCGACGGTCGAGGCGGCATGCATCGTGCCGTACTCCGGCACATAGTCGAAGTAGCGGCGCGGCATTCCCTGCGCGCCCATGACGAATTGCGGGAAAAACGTGCCGTTGAAGCCGACAAAGACCAGCACGGCGGCGATCCGTCCCCAGAACTCGCTGTACATCCGCCCAAACATCTTCGGCCACCAGTAGTGAATGCCGCCGAGGAAGGCCATGACCGTGCCGCCCATCATGACATAATGGAAGTGGGCCACGACGAAATAGGTGTCGTGCAGATGGACATCGACCACCAGCGCGCCGAGGAAGATGCCGGTCAGGCCGCCGATGGTGAAGGTGCAGAGAAACCAGAGGGCATAAAGCATCGGCGTCTCAAAACTGATCTGCCCCTTGTAGAGCGTGGTCAGCCAGTTGAAGATCTTCACCGCCGACGGAATCCCGACCAGGAAGGTGAGCGCCGAGAAGACCATCGACGCCGCCTCCGACTGGCCGGAGGTGAACATGTGGTGCCCCCAGACCAGAAAGCCGATGAGGGCGATCGCCACGCTCGAAAAGGCGACAAAGCGGTAGCCGAAGATCGTCTTGCGGGCAAAGGTGGCGACCAGTTCCGACATGATCCCCATGCCCGGCAGAATCATGATGTAGACCGCCGGGTGGGAGTAGAACCAGAAGAAGTGCTGGTAGAGGACCGGATCGCCGCCCATCGCCGGATCGAAGATGCCGATCGCGAAGAGCCGCTCGAAGATCAAAAGCAAAAGCGTGATGCCCAGCACCGGGGTGGCCAGCACCTGGATGATCGCGGTGGCATACAGCGCCCAGACAAACAGCGGCATTTTAAACCAGGTCATCCCCGGGGCGCGCAGTTTGTGCACCGTGACGATAAAGTTGATGCCGGTAAAGATCGACGAGAACCCGAGCACGAAGGCCGCGAAGGTCATCGAGATCACCGCGGTGGTGGTCTGCGTGCTGTAAGGCGTGTAGAAGGTCCAGCCGGTATCGACCGCGCCGGCGAAGATCGAGTAGAGCGCGATGATGGTCCCGGCGACATAGACCCACCAACTGGCGAGGTTCAGCCGCGGGAAGGCGACATCCCTGGCGCCGATCATCAGCGGCAGCGCGAAGTTGCCCAGCGCCGCCGGGATCGAGGGGATGATGAACAGGAAGATCATGATCGCGCCGTGGAGCGTGAACATCTTATTGTAGGTGTCGGCGCTCATCAAATCGGCGCCGGGACGCAGCAGCTCCAGGCGCACAATCAGGGCGAAGATCCCGCCCAACAGGAAGGCCAGCAGGATCGCGGCCAGATACATGATCCCGATGCGTTTGTGATCGAGCGTAAACAGCCAGGACTTCCAGCCGCGCGGCTCGTTGAGATAATTCTGTGCGGGTCGCAGTGTGTCCATGCCTATTGTCCCGTCGACGGATTGAGCGACTTGATAAATGCGACCAGCGCATCGACCTCATGGGCCTTGAGCAGCCCCTGGAAGGTCGGCATCACCGGCTGGTACCCCGCGGCGACCTTCGCCTGCGGGTTGAGGATCGATTCGCGGATGTAGTTCTCATCCATGAGGACCGCTCCTCCCTTCTGCAGGGCGACCTCCTTGCCGAAGCGTCCCACGAAGGTCGGCCCGGTCCCCGCCTTGCCGTCGTTGCTGTGGCAGGTGACGCAGGTTTTCGAGACATACAACTTGGCGCCGTATTCCTCCGGCGCCATCCCCTCGCCGGCGAAGGCGGCGGTTTCGAGCCACTGGGCATACTCGCGTTCGCCGAGCACGCGCACTTCGCCGATCATGCCCGAATGCTCCTTGCCGCAGTACTCGGCGCAGAAGAGGTTGTGGTTGCCGGGCTTGGGCGCCTCAAACCAGGCAATCGTGTAGCGGTTGGGCAACACATCGCGCTTGATGCGGAAATCGGGCACGAAGAAACTGTGGATCACATCCTGCGACGACATCAAAAGACGGATCGGCTTGCCGGCCGGAACGACCAGCGTGTCGATCATCACCAGGCCGTCGGGGTAGGTGAACGACCAAAACCACTTCTGCCCTGAGACCTTGATTTCCATCGCGTCCTTGGGCACGACGTTCTGCGCCATGAAACTGCGGAAGCCCCAGACGAAGATGATGCCGACCAGGATCAGGGGGATGACAATCCAGGTCATCTCGAGCGCGGTGTTGTGGTGCAGGCCGGGAGTGAGGGTGGCGGCGCCGCGGCGGCGGTACTTGACGACAAAGATCACCGTCAGTGTCATGATCAGCGCGAAAAACGCCACCGACATCCACAACAGGAAGTTGAAAAGCGCGTCGACGTCGGGCGCGACGGTCGAGGCCTGCGGCGGGAGAAACAGGGATCGGGTGGTGTCCATATCCGGGTGTCGGGCTACGTTGTCGAGGACGCCTCCCGCGGGGCGCGTGAACGGCGCCAGTCGCGCCACCATTGGAGGCACAGGAAGCTGCCCAGAAGCAGCAGCGTGAGGACGCCGCCCAATTTCATCAGGTTTCCGGCAAAGAGGACATACCCCTTGGCGTCCGGGTCATAGTGGAAGCAGTAGAGAATGATCCGGTCGATGGTGTTGCCGATTTTGCCCTTCGATGCTTCCATCAGCGCGAACGACAGGTCGCGCGGCTTGAAGTCGATGCCGTAGAGGTAGCGCGAGATCATCCCATCCTCGGCGATCACAAATGCCCCGGCCGGGTGGGCATACTGCTTGCGCTCGGCGTCGTAGTAGTACCGGAAGCCGATCGCGTCGGCCAACGCCTTCGATGATGACTCGGGTCCGACCAGGAACACCCAGCCGTCGGCCTCGGCCTTCGGCAGCGACTCGAGGTAGCGCTGCTTTTTCGCCGCGGCGATGGCGACCGTCTCGGTGGGATCGATGCTCACGGTGAGCATCAGAAACTCGCCGCCGGGATGCCAGTCGATGTCGCGCACGCCGTTGGTCAGGCCGTTGAGCACAATCGAGCAGAGCATTGGGCAGTCGGAGTAGGCCAGCGTGAGGAGAACCGGCCTCCCCTGCCCGAAGTACCGGCGCAATGTCACCGAGTCGCCGGCGTCGTTGACAAACGGCAGATCCAGCGGGATGGTGTCGCCGAGATGCTCGACGATGTCGATTTTACGCAGTTCCGGCACGCTGTCCTGGATCAACTGCGCGGCCGCCGGCTGCGCAAGGCCGGCCGCGAGCGCGGCCGCGAGAGCGAGCCCCCTGCCCCATCCGGCCCATTGCCGGGCGCTGTGGATGCGCCGCTTCACTTCGGCTCACCGCCTCCTGTGGCGCGGCGGGCATAGGCCTCATCGACCATCAACTGCATGGCGCGGTCGATGGGGATGCGGTAGACGCCGAGCGAGTCATCGAGGAGGGCATAACTGGACAGCTCGGCCTCCTCGCGGGCGCGCAGTTCGCGCAACGTGACCGACACGGGGGCGTAGACCGCCGTCTGGAACTGCTCTTCCTTCTCCACCCAGAAGAACTGGAAGAGGACCACAATCACGGCGACGGTGAAGACCACCGCCGCGCCGGTGATGAGCGCGACGCGTCCGACGGCGACGTCGGTCTTTTCGTAACCGGTCTCCCCCGGCGTGTGATCGTGAACGGTGGTCATGGGCTCAGAGACTCAGACTCTCAATCGAGGCGTCCAGACGCGGATCACCGACCGGAATGATCGAGGCGCTGGCGAACTTCCGCCAGAACAGCCAGAGGAAAACGCCGCCGATGCCGACCATCGCCACCGGATCGATCCACGACAGCGCGGCGCCATCGGGCGAAATCGACGGCATCACCAGCCAGAACAGGTCGACCCACTGCATGAGCAGAAGCCACAGCGACATCCCGACCAGAAACCCGAGGTTGCGCTTGATCGTCTTCGGCAACAGCAGGATAAACGGCACGACAAAGTGCCCGATCACCAGAAGCAGCGAGACGAACTTCCACGATCCCGCCCAGCGGTGCTGATACCAGATGGTCTCCTCGGGAATGTTGGCGTACCAGATGATGAAGTACTGCGAGAAGGCCATGTAGGCCCAGAAGATGGTGAACGCGAACGTGAGTTTGCCCAGATCGTTGTAGTGCTCGACACCCACAACGTTGGCCAGCACGCCCTGGCGGCGCAGGTAAGCCAGCAGGATGGTGACAAAGCAGACGATCGAGAGCGCAGCGCCGGCGAAGACATAGACGCCGAAGATCGTCGAGTACCAGTGCGGATCCAGCGACATCAGCCAGTCGAAGGCGGCGAACGTGGTGGTGAAGGCAAAAAGCAGCATCCCGCCGGCCGCCACCTTGCGGGTCTTCGCCCGACGCGCCTCATCGTAGCGCGTGTCCTCGGCGATCGAGTTGCGGTAGAGCGTGCGCGCCAGCACAAACCAGATGGCAAAGTAGGCCGCGGCGCGCGCGATGAAGAAGGCGGCGTTGAGGTACGGCGCCTTGGCGGTGAGCAGTTCATCGCCGGCGACCGCCTCGGTGTGGGTCCAATGATAAAGATCGTGCATCCCGCCCAGAATCGGCAGGAACAGGATCGCCATCGCCGGCAGGACGGTCATGATGCTTTCGACCAGGCGGCGGATGACGATGCTCCAGCGGGCATTGACCAGGTAGTGCAGCATCACCAGAAAGAGCGCGCCCAAGGCGATGGTGAGCCAGAACATGTAGGCGGTGAGGTAGGCGTGGAAGAACCGCTGGCGATCGACCAGAAATCCCACGCCGGTGATGGCCAACGCCACCAATCCGATGATCAGCGCCCGCTTGCCCGCGCCCGCGCCGCCGTCCAGCCGGTATGTGTCTTTGGCGATCGTCATGCCGTTTACGGTGTCCCCAGTTTGTCGCGCTGTTCGAGCGGAATATCATTGAGCGTCGCATTGTGCGCGCGTTGCAGGGTGCGCAGGTAGGCGGTGATCGCCCAGCGGTCATCGACCGGAATCTGATGACGGTAGGAGGGCATGTTGCGCACGCCGTTGGTGATGACGCCGAAGATCTCGCCGTCGCGCATGTTGCGGATACGGTCGGTGTGGAAACTGGGCGGCGGAACATAGCCGCGCGTGACCATGATCCCACGGCCATCGCCCACCTGCCCATGGCAGGGCGAGCAGAAGATGTTGAAACGCTCGCGTCCGCGCTGCAAAAGCGGCATGGTGATCGCAACCGGCATCTGGCGCAGCGTGTCGCCGGATGCGTCGACGCCGGTGTGATAGGCGATGTCGGTGACCAGTTGGCCGCGGGCCACGGTCCCGGCCGGCGGCGTGCGCATCGCCGCGCCGTCGGCGGAGATCCGGCTTTCGCCGTAGGCCACCAGCTTCTCCTGATTGTCCATATTCGGATTCAGGTGAATCGGCGGATCGGCGCTCGGCTGGCCCTGGCAGGACCACAGCGACAACGCCGCGGCGACACACACCGCGCCCCGCCGCGCCATGCGCTCCAGCCCGCTTTTCATCCACGACCGGATCACGTCGCTACTCTCCCCGCAACAGCTCGACATGGATGGCGCCGAGCCGCCTGAGCAATTCCTCGGCCTGCGCCGGGTCAAAGTTGGGTTCGTTGGCCTCGATCGAGACAAAGAAGCCGTCGTTGGAGGCCGCGCGGAACCGGTCGGAATAGAAGACCGGATGATGCAGACGCGGCAACCGGTTCAGGTGAAACATGCCGAAGACGGCGGTGATGGCCGACAAGAGCACCCCGACGCCGAAACTGATTGGGACATAGGCCTGGAAACTGAAATACGGCTTGCCGCCGATGACGAACGGGTAGGCGATGGTCGATGCCCACCACTGCAGCAGGAAGGCGCCGCCGACGCCGACGATCGCCGACAGTCCGACCAGCCAGCCCAGCGGCGAGCGCCGCATCCCCATCGCCTCGTCCATGCCATGGATCGGGAACGGCGAATGACAGTCGAAATGCTTGTAGCCGGCGTCACGGACCCCATAGGCCGCGCGCATGAGCGCGCCGGGCCCGTCGAACTGACCGAGAATGCCGAGAATGCGTCCGGAGCCGCTCATCCGTGCACCCCCGCGGCCGTTTCTTTCTGCGCCGGACCGTGATGGTGCGGGTCGGCCTGGGGCAGCACGCCTTTGACCTCCGCCATCGCGATCATCGGCAGGAAACGGATAAACAGCAGGAACAAGGTAAAGAACAACCCGAACGACCCGGCAAAGAGGCCGATATCAAACATCGTCGGCTTGTAGTAATCCCACGAGGCCGGCAGGAAGTCCTGTGTGAGCGAGGTGATGACGATCACGAACCGCTCGAACCACATGCCGACATTGATCAGAATCGAGGCGATAAACAGCACCGGGATGCTTTGGCGCAGACGCTTGAACCAGAACGCCTGCGGCACCACGATGTTGCAGAAAATCATCGTCCAGTAGCCCCAGGCATACGGCCCGGTGGCGCGATTGAGGAAGACGAAGCGCTCGTAGAGATTGCCCGAGTACCAGGCGGTGAAAAACTCAATGGTATAGGCGTAGGCCACCATCATGCCGGTGACCAGCATGACCTTCGACATGATGTCGAGATGGCGGGCGGTGATGAAATCGGTCAGCCCGAAGATCTTGCGCGCGATGATCGAGAGCGTGACCACCATCGCAAAGCCCGAGAAAATCGCGCCGGCGACGAAATACGGCGGAAAGATCGTGGTGTGCCAGCCGGGCATCAGACTGACGCAGAAGTCGGTCGACACGACCGAGTGCACCGACAGCACCAGCGGCGTCGACAGTCCGGCGAGGAGCAGGTACGCCAGTTCATAGTGCCGCCACTGCCGGTTGCCCCCGCGCCACCCCAGCGAGAAGATGCCCAGCACGAATTTGCGCAGACGGCTGGTGGCGCGGTCGCGCATCGTCGCCAGATCGGGCACCAGACCGACATACCAGAACAAAAGCGACACGGTGAAGTAGGTGCTGACGGCGAACACGTCCCACAGAAGCGGGCTGCGCCAGTTGGGCCACATCCCCATCTGATTGGGCAACGGAAACATGTAGTAGGCCAGCCAAACGCGCCCGACATGCAGCGCCGGGAACATCAGCGCGCAGATCACGGCGAAGAGTGTCATCGCCTCGGCGAAACGGTTGATCGAGGTCCGCCACCGCTGCCGCAGCAAGAAGAGAATGGCGGAAATCAGCGTGCCGGCATGGCCGATACCGACCCACCAGACAAAGTTGATGATCGCCCAGCCCCAGCCGGTCGGCACATTCACGCCCCAGATGCCGATGCCCTCATAGACCAGATAGCCGACCATGATGACAAACAGACCGAGCAGCGAGAGCGCGACGCCAAAGGCGATGTACCAGGCGCGGGTGGTCTTTCGCTCGGTGATGGCGCTGATCCGTTCGGAGACGGCGCCAAAGGTCGGGTTGCCGAGAATAAGCGGCGGTTCGGACGCCGCGGCCACGGTGTGGTTGATCTGCGAGCTCACGCGGATGCCGTTCTCCCGGACGTCGCGGCCAGCAGCGCCGGGTTGGGGTTGCGCAGTTTGGCCAAAAAGGACGTGCGCGGTTGGGTGTTGTATTCGCCGAGCAGTTCATAGCGCTGCGCCAATTGGCGCATGCGCGAGACCCGGCTGTCGGGATCGTTGATGTTGCCGAAGACGATGGCGCCGGCGGGGCAGGCCTGCTGGCAGGCGCTGACGATGTCGCCGTCGACCAAGTCGCGGCCTTCCGCCTTGGCGTTGATGCGGCCGCGGCTGATGCGCTGGACGCAGTAGGTGCATTTTTCCATCACGCCGCGGAAGCGCATGGTGACATCGGGGTTCATCGCCATCTTCATCACCTCCGGCGTTTCCTTGACGTAGTTGAAGAAGTTGAACCGGCGCACCTTGTACGGGCAGTTGTTCGAGCAGTAGCGCGTGCCGATGCAGCGGTTGTACACCATCTGATTGAGGCCGTCGGCGCTGTGCACCGTCGCCGCCACCGGGCAGACCTGCTCGCAGGGGGCGTTTTCGCAATGCACGCAGGCGACGGGCTGATGCACGACGTCGGGCTCGTCCTCATCCCCGGTGAAGTAGCGGTCGACACGGATCCAGTGCATCTCGCGTCCGCGGCTGACCTGCTCTTTGCCCACCACCGGGATGTTGTTCTCGCTCTGGCAGGCGATCGTGCAGGCGTTGCAGCCGGTGCACATGGTCAGATCGATCGACATGCCCCACTGATGGCCCTCATCGTAAGAGTGCTCCTTCCACAGCGACACCAGCGGCGGATGCTTGACCATGTCGCGGGCAAACGCGGGGTTCCGGCGGAACTCCTCGATGGTCCCCTCGCGCACAATCGGCCGCCCCTCCATCGCGCCGTGCTCCTGCGTGGCGGCGATCGGATAGGTGCGTCCGGTCGGCTGCAGAGCGGCGCCGGCGGCGATGAAGGCGGCGGCGCGTGTCCGCAGCGGGTAGACATCGAAGCCGACACCATCGGCGACGCGGCCGAGACTCTCACGGCCATAACCGACAAACACGGTCACGGTGTCATCGGCCTGTCCGGGCTGAACCCAGACCGGGATTTCCAGCGAGCGGCCATTGAGCTCCAGACGCGCCAGGTCGACGCGATTGCTTTTCAGTGTCGGCAGGGTCTCAAAGCCCAGACGGCGCGCGCTGGCCGGCGAGATGATCGCGGGATTGTCCCAGGTCACTTTGGTCAGTGAATTGGGCAGTTCCTGCAACCAGCCGTTGTTGGCGAATCGGCCATCGTGGACCGACGGCGACGGCGCAAACGTCAGCTCCAGTCCGGCGGCGTCATTCGACCACGCATGCGCGGCCAGATGTCCGGCCAAACGCTGCGGATCGATGACAGCCTCCGCCGGCGGCACGGCGCTGTTTTCCAGCAGACCGTCGTGGAGAACCTTCTGCCAGGCCGCCTCGAAGCCGAGGCCCGGCAGGAAATCGGTCCAGGTGGCGCGCACCAGATCATAGCCGCGGGTCTCGCGTCCGCTGGTGATCAGCTCCGCCAGCTCGATGTCGGAATGGCCGTTGAAGAGCGGCTCGATCAACGGCTGAATGACGCTGAGTGTGCCATCGACGGCGCGGGCATCGCCCCAGGCTTCGAGGAAATGCGCGCGCGGGATATGCCAGTGGCAACGACGCGATGTTTCGTCCAGATAGGGCGAGAGGTGGATGGCATTGGCGACCTTGGTGAGCGCGGCGGCGAATCTCAGATCGGCGGGCGCGTTGTAGACCGGATTGCCGCCCAGCATCACCAGCGTGTCGACCGTGCCCGCCTGCATGGCGTCGGTGAGCGCGGCCAACTGATCGGTGTCGGAGAGGGCGGCATCAGGCAGCGACCGGTACTCGACCGTCTGCCCGACATTGCCGAGCGCAAAGTTGATGGCGGCCACCAACGCATGCACCGCCGGCGGCTGCGCCATGCCGGCGCAGACCAGCGACGCGCCGCGATGCGCCATCAAATCATCGGCGACGGCGTCCAGCCAGTCGCGGCCGATGGCGGAATCGGAGGGCAATAGACCGCCGGCCACGGCCAGCCCGCGCTCGCGCAGCCGATTGGCCAATGTCGCGGCAAAAGCGCCGATCCGGCCTGCCTTCAACCGCAGCCGATGATCGGCCATTGTGCCGGTCAGGGAGTAAGCGCCCTCGACGACATAGAGCCGGTTCATCTCGTCGGACGGAGACAACATCTGACGACGCGCGGCAAAGTCGGCGGTTGCCGTGATTGATTCCGGTTCAGTCAGCAGGAAATCGCAGTCCAACGCCAACACGCGCGCGGCACGGTCGAAGCGATGGACGGGACGCAACGTCTGCCCGAGCGCGGCGGCTGTCCCGCGCAGCGGGTTCTCCATGGCCATCGGCTCATAGGCCACCCATGTGCCCTGCGGGAAGGCGGCGTGGAATTCGGTTTTCAGCCGCGCCAGAGTCGGCGAGGCAAATTCCTCGGATAGGATCGCCAGCCCCGCGCCGCCCGTCTGACGGTGTTTCTCCAGCAGCGGACGCCAGAAGGCGACGAAATCGGCCCAGGTGCGCTCGCCCCCATGATGAAGGACAACCCGCGAGCGATCGGGATCATAGAGTCCCAGAATCGCCGCCTGCAGGATGGCGTTCGATCGGCCGCGGGTCGCGGGATGCCGTGTGTTACCTTCGATTTTGGTGGGGCGCCCTTCATGCGCTTCGACCAGCAGCCCGTAGGCATGGGCGCCCAGGGGCATGGTGGTCGCGTAATACTGCGGAATGCCGGGGACAAGGTTTTCCGGCGGCACGACATACGGAATGATCTTCTCAACCGGCTTGCGGCACCCGGCGAAGGTGGCCAGCGCCACCGAGGCGCTCATCAGCGACAGGAACTTGCGCCGCGACACGCCATCGAAAAGCTCGGAGGCACCTTCGGTAAACTCGCGGCGCAGATACTCCTGCGCCAGCGGCGTCTCGGCGCGGGCATCCAGGCTGCGCCAGTAGTCGCGTCCGGACGGCGGCGTCTGTGGATTTAGCGATGACACGCGGCGCAGTCCTCCGGGGGTATGATCTTGTGCTCGGTTTTCCAGCGGGCCACATATGAGGCGTGGTCGGGCCCGGGGGTCCAGTTCATCCTGGTGACATCCTCCGGACGGCGCAGGTGCGGGTCGGGGTTGCGGTGGCAATCAAGACACCAGGACATCGAAAGCGTCTCGCGCAGGGTCACCTTTTCCATCTCCGCCACGTTTCCGTGGCAGCTTTCACAGCCGACACCGGCGCGCACATGGACGCCGTGGTTGAAGTAGGCGTACTGCGGCAGGTCATGCACCTTGACCCATGTGATTGGCACGCGTGTCGCCCAGCTCTCGCGCACCGGGAGCAGCTTCGGGCTCTCCGGCAGGATGAGCTTGTGGCAGTTCATGCAGGTCTGGGTGGGCGGAACACCGGCGTGCGGCCCGGTCTCCACGCCGGTGTGGCAGTAGCGGCAGTCGATGCCGAGATCGCCCGCGTGCAGTTTGTGGCTGTAGGGCACCGGCTGCTCGGGACGGTAGCCGACATCGGTGAACTTCGGCGACCCGAAATGCCAAAAGAAAAAGACCGCGCCAACGATCAGCCCCACCCCTGCCAGCGCGATGACCAGCGGCAAGCGATTGGTCCAAGGCGGGAAAAGCTGCGGCAAGCCAATATCAGGACTGTTTCTGTCTTGTTCTCGCTCTGACATCATAAGACCGCGACGCTCGTTACCTTCCGGCGGGACCGCTTCGGGTCTTCCATGGCGTCCGCGGTAACCCCTCAGAACCACTCTCTTTTTCGCCGCCAACCGGGGAGGGGTCCCGATTGGGAGCGTGAGGGATACGCAATTTCCCGCGGCTTGGGAAGAGGTCCGTGCGAAAAATTGACAAAAATTTCACAAGAAGCGCTTAATCAGACCAGGGGCGGGGCAGATTTGAGGCGCCGGTTGAATCCTTAACGCGATCGATCCGATCCGGTTTGCGGCGCTGCAACACCACGGGAGAAAATGAATTCCCCCCTCCCGCCAAGACAGCGGAAGAGGGGAATTTTAAGACGGAGTAAGATGTGAGAGATTTCTCTTTGTCCCGATGACCTGCCTACGGCCGGTCGCTGCGAAATCCCCGCCGCCGGCCCAGCGAAGGAAAATGATCCTCGCCCTCGGCGGCACGCAGGGCGCGGAAGAAGGCGGTGTGGATTACGACCCCCTCGACAACCAGCGCCGAGCCGACCAGGTCATCGCCCTCGAAACGCCAGTCCTCGCCCAGCCCGATCGATGGGTGCGGGGTTGGTGTCAGCGCGGCGGCCCGGCGAAGAAATGCTTCCGCCGCCGCCACGTTGACCGCGGGGCCGTCATCCTTCCCCACCGCGAGCGCCTCCATTGCGGCGCTTCGCAGGAGCTTCGGCGCCAGCGTGGCGAATGCCTCCGGACGCGAGAGCGCATCGAACCCCATCGGCTCTCCCGCGACGAATACCAGCATCCCGTTCTGCCCGGGTTCCACGCGGAAGTGTGAGACGTACTCCTGCAGATCGTTGGCGCGCTGCGCAAAGGTATCGCGCATGGCGCGGGTCGGCGACATGGTCGACGTGCTGTGGGCCAGTTCGGCCACGCTCCTCCAGACGTCCCCCTGATCAGAGAGGAATAAACCCTCGGCGCGCACCGATCGCGTCACGAAGTTCATCTTGCGCGCGCGCATCCGCGGCGACATAACCACGCCCGAATCCGCGAAGGTGCTGCTGGTGTAATGCCAGCGTCCCTGTTCGGTGCAACTGACCGGGATCAGCGTCTTCGATTTCCCCTTCAGCAGGACCGAGGTGTTCAGCACGCGATTCTGCTTGGCGCCGGCCACCTCCTCCCCATCGAGCAGCAGAATCGGACGGTCGGAGGTGTTTTCGACGAACAATTCCGGAACGCGCCCAGCGGCGGACATTTCGGTCACGATCAGGACTCCGGCGGACATCGCTTCGGACAACGTCATGTAGTCGGGGCCGCCGTTTCCTTCGGCAAACAACGGCACCACCGCCAAGCGCTTGTAAGACTGGACCGGCCCGGTGCGAATACGGGCCAGGTATTCCCGTACAGCGACGTTCATGAACTCCCTCACTTCCTGTGATGGGCACACGTCGCGGTCGGACTCCGCGCGTCCCAGGTTATACTGCCTACCGCCTGTTACCACTCCAACGTGGCCAGTTGCGCAAACGTTTGCCGCTGTCGATGGTTGTCAAATCCCGCCGGCCGCGGCTGTCAATACTTTGCCGGGGCGGTGTCGGCCCCGTGGCGAATGCCGTAGTTTCTGAGGGACATTGATGCTCGATGAACCGGACACTCACCGACCCAGCAGGAGTTTCTGATATGCCCGCCATCGCCGAACCCCACCCCTCCGCACGGACCGCCATGCCGCTTCTGCCGCGGCGCGGCCGCTTCTACGACATCGCGGCGCACCCGTCGGCACAGGGAACGCGTTTCGACACCAGCGAGCTCGGCCAGTGGGAGAAGCTCGATCTGATCTACCGCACGCTCTGCGCCATCATGTACAACTTCGTGCCCACCTCGGGGCATCCGGGCGGTAGCATCTCCTCGGGGCGGATCGTGCAGGGGATCATCTACCAGTCGCTCGATTATGATCTCGGCTTACCCGACCGTCCCGACAACGACATCCTCTCCTACGCCGCCGGACACAAGGCGATGGGGCTTTATGCCCATTGGGCGCTGCGCAACGAACTGGCGCGGGTGGCGCGTCCCGATCTGCTGGCGCCGGAGAAACGGCAACTGCGCTTGGAGGATCTGCTGGGGTTCCGTCGCAATCCGACCACCACCACGCCGCTGTTCCGGCAACTGCGCGCCAAGGCGCTGGATGGCCACCCGACCTGCTATGTGCCGTTTGTAAAGCACGCCACCGGCGCGAGCGGTGTCGGTGTGCCGGCCGCCTTCGGCCTGGCGCTGGGCGCCAGGGATGTCTATCGCGATGATCCGCCGCGGGTGCATGTCCTCGAAGGCGAAGGCGGGATGACGCCGGGGCGTGTCCATGAAGCGCTGGCGGCCGCGGCCACCATCGGGCTGTCGAATGTCATTCTCCACGTCGATTTCAACCAGGCCTCAATCGACTCCAACCATGTCTGCCTCGACGAGAGCGGCCCCGGCGAGTATGTGCAGTGGAATCCGCTGGAGCTGACGCTTTTCCACGATTGGAACGCGATCCACGTCCCCGACGGAATGGATTTCCGACAGGTGCTGGCCGCGCAGCGCCTGGCGCTGTCGCTGGACAACGGCCAGCCCACCGCGGTGATCTATCGCACCGTCAAGGGGTGGCGCTATGGCATCGAGGGACGCGCGTCGCACGGCGCCGGGCATAAGTTCGCCTCCGAGGGGTACTACCGGTCGCTGATGGAGTTCGAGGAGGTCTTCGGCGCCACCTGTCCGCGGTTCGAGGGGGACAAGACACCGGAGCGGATCGAGAAGTGCTACTTCGACACGTTGATGGTGATCCGCGCCGCCATCGAAAACGACCGCGAGTTGACCACCTTCGCCGGCGAGCATCTGGCCGCGGCGCGCGAGCGGCTCAACGGACGAGTCCGTCGCGCGGCGGCCGCGGCGCCGCAGCGGAATCTGCTCTATTCCGACGCCGGGATCCGCGCGCAGGAACCGCCCGAGGCGCTCCGCTACAAGCCGGGTGATACGGTCACGTTGCGCGACGCCCTGGGCACCGCGCTGGGCGAACTGAACAAGCGCACGCACGGCGGTTTTTTCGCCGCCGCCGCCGATCTGTCCGGGTCGACCAGCATTGCCAACATCGCCAAGGGATTCCCCGAAGGATGGTATCACACGGCGCGCAATCCCAACGCCCGGCTGGTCCCGATTGGCGGCATCTGTGAAGACAGCATGGGCGCCTTCATGTCCGGCCTGGCCAGTTTCGGGTCACACATCGGCGTGTCATCGTCGTATGGCGCCTTCCTCGCCGCGCTGGAGCACATCGCGGCGCGCCTGCACGGCATCGGCCAGCAGGCGCGCGAGGCCATCACCGGCCAACCGTATGACACCTGGATCATGGTCAACGCGCACGCCGGCGTGAAGACCGGCGAGGACGGCCCCACCCATGCCGACCCGCAGGCGTTGCAACTGTTGCAGGAGTGCTTCCCCGGCAAGGTGATGATCACGCTGACCCCGTGGGATGCGCGCGAGGTCTGGCCGCTGCTGATCACGGCGCTGCGACATCGGCCGGCGGTGCTGGCCCCCTTTGTCACCCGCCCCGCCGACAAACTGGTCGATTGGGAGCAACTGCGCCTTCCCGACCGGATGGAGACGACCAAGGGCGTCTACGCGCTCCGCAAGGCCGATCCGAAGGCGAAGCGTTACGATGGCACGGTCATCCTGCAGGGCAACGGAGTCGCGTCGATCTTCGTCAGGGAGGTTCTCCCCCGTCTCGACGCCGCCGGATACAACATGAATGTCTACTACGTCTCATCGGTGGAGCTGTTCAACCTGCTCGAAGCGGCCGAGCGCGAGCGCATCTTCCCGGAGCATCTGGCCTTCGAATCGATGGGGATCACCGATTTCACGTTGCCGACGATGTACCGCTGGGTGCGTTCGGGGCTGGGGCTGGAGCACACGCTCCACTCGTTCCGTCGCAATCACTATCTCGGCAGCGGATCGGCGGAAAAAGTGCTGGAGGAGGCGGGGATTCACGCCGACGGCCAGTGGGAGGCGATCACCGCCTTCGCGCGCAAGTTGAGCGAGTCGAAATCCAGGCGATAGCCGGCGCGCGGCCGAAAGACTGACAGGCCCCGTCCAAGCGGATGGGGCCTGTGTTCGTGATCGCCATCAGCGGCGCTTGCCCTGCGCCTCGATGAAGAGTTCGGCGGCGCTCTCGGCGCGGCGTTTGCCCATCAGCCAGTCAATCGAGATGTCATGCGCCAGCATGCTGATCACCAGCAACTGGTACGAGTCCGGCACCGCGCGGCTGTCCGGGTTCATCCAGCGGGTGACCGAGGAACGGCTGGTCGGACAGCCGTTGTCGTTGAGCCGCCGGGTGATCGCCTCGCGGGTGGCGCCGCTGCCGCCGATCACGGCCAGCACCCCGCGCAGACGTTGCTTGAACTCGCCGAGCGCATTGAGCGCCTTGCGCCGGCCGATCTTGGTGGATTTGCGCAGTCGCATCCTGTCCCCCTCCTGGCCTGTCGCCTACATGGCCCTCGGCCAGAGCCAGCCAAAGGTTCCCCCGGTCAGCAGACCATAGATGAGACCATCCAGTGTCAATTTGATCGTCGTGCTCCACGAGCGCCCGTACCATATCGATGCCTGCCAGAGAGCGACCGCATACCCGATGAAGGCCGTGCAGCCCGCAAATCGAAAGACTTGGAGGTAGTGCGCGCCCGGCGGTTGGGCGCGACCGGCGATATAGGCCGAAAATATCCCGACGACCACCGTGTACAGGAACCACAAGACCAGACTCTTGCCCATCGAGATTTGCCCGTTCGGCAGCACGGTCATCACCAGCACCGGCCCCTTCTTGAGTTTTTCAGCGAACTCCGGCGATTTCATCTCCGCCGATGAATTACAGCGCGGCACCATGTAGTCCCCGGGCGGGATCGCCAGCGGACGCAGGGCGTCCATCACCTTGTCCTCGTTGGGGACTTTGGCGTAGTCATTCTTGTGCCAGAACGGCCCCATGTGGATGATCGAACTGGCAATGAAGACGATGACCGCGGATAGCAGGATCGGAAGCCAGAGAGCGGTTAACTCAACCATGACTGCCTCCTTGGGGCGCGGACGCCCGGGTTATCACGATCGCGAATCGTCAGAATATGCGGACAAGCACGGGGTGAAGCTAAACCCGCCCCTCTCTGTTGGCAATTGTGATTAAGGAGGCGAGCCCGGACCTGACGCTGGCGGCTGGCCGGCCAGCTGCCCTGCTCCCCGTTGCAGGCGATCCGGGCCGCCTCCAAACCAGCCCGATTTCATCGGTTTTAGGGCGTCTTCAGGCGAATTTGGGAGAAAACTGCTGCCTTACCCCAACAAATGGGCCCGTAAACCCAAGAAAACCCAATATTTAGTGCTCTTTTTCTTCGGCTTTTTGGCGCAAGTTTCGTATAAGTAAGACAGGGGCAGTGAAGGAAAGATATGGTTACCATCGCTCGTTCTGGTCACAAGCAGCGTCCCAAACAGTTTCGCGGCACCGGCAATATCGTGCGGGTCCGTTGTTGCGTCTGCAACGCGGTGATCGGCGAAACGCGTGCGCGACAGTCGACGATCGGGTCGTCGAATTTGCGCGCCTGGTGCAGCAAGCACCTTCCGATGGCGATCGAACACAAGTAAGCGCATAGCCGAGTGTCTGGCCAAGCCCGCGGGACGTCTCTGTCCGGCGGGCTTTTGCTTTTGCACCCCCCACAAACAAAGTCGGCCCACCTGGGCGGTGGGCCGACTTGGCGCATCAACAGTGACGGCGACTACCGCATAAAGACGCTGTCTACCGGCACGATCACGACTTTGGCCGGATCGATCTTGAGCGGATAAGTGCCGATGATCTGGTCCTCATCGGCCAGTTCCGGCTTGGGCGTCGCGTAGTTGACCGAACAGGGGGCGTTGGAGACCAGCGCCTCCTTCATTGCGGCGGCGTCCTTGGTGATCATCGCGATCTTCATGTTGGCCGTCTGCAGGTGCTTTTTCAGCGCCGCGTTGACGTCGGCCAGCGTGATTTCGTCGAGGATCTTCTCGGCGGTGGCCAAATGATCGTTGATGCCGTAGAAGGCGTCGTCGAGCTTGTAGCCCAGCCGGTAATCGGTGGTCGGCGCGTAGTGGCGGACATACTTCTTGAGGAACTTCTTCGTCAGTTCGAAGTCCTCGGCCTTCATGCCGTTGTCGATCAGCGACTGCACTTCGCGGATCGCGGCGCGCAGGGCAAAGTGCGCGGCCTCGTTGGCCACCGGACGGATCCACACCTCGAACAACTGCCGGCGGCGGGGCGTGTTCGGCGGCGGGAACGAATGCCACCAGCCGTTCTGGAAGTACTCGATGTAAGAATAGTCGCCGTAGTTCAAGCCGCGCGCCTCGCGGATCACCTGGTAGAGATGGCTGGATGAGTTGCGATGCTCGCCCAGCCAGGAGTTGGCGATCCAGAGGGCGTACCAGTCGCGCTCGCCGCGCAGGACATCCAGCGGGAATCCGAAACTGATTGCCGTCGCCGGCGTCTCCTTGTCAACCAGCACCACATCGATGCCTTCAATCGGGGCGGGCGCGGGTTTGGCCACCGGCGGCGGAGGATCGGCCGGCAACACGCTGAGCGCCGTCTTCACCTTCTCGACCAGCGCGGCGTCATATCCCCCGCCGAGGCCGATCACGACGTTGGCGGCGGTGTAGTGCGTCTTGTAGAAATTCCTCACGTCATCCAGCGTGATCGAGCGCACCGACGCGGGCAAACCGGCGTCGGGATGCCCATAGGGCGTGCCGGCAAAGACCGCGTCGTAAAGCATCTGCTTGCCGAAGGCCTCGTCGTTGGAGAATTTCAGCGTGCGGTCGAGGTAGTTGAGCACATTGGTCTTGTTGCGCTCGAAGTCGGCCTCGCTGAAGGCGGGGCTGGTGATCGCCTGCATCAGCAGTTCGAGGTAGGCGTCGAGGTGATCCTTGTGCACCCGTCCGCTGACCACGGTCACTTCCTTGTCGGCCGAGACGCCGTAGCCGGCGGCCATCGGGTACAGTTTCTCAAGGATCTGATCGTAGGTGTTCTGCAGCGTGGCGCCGTCACTGAGCATCGCGGCGGTCAGCGCGGCCAGCCCTTCCTTGCCGGGCGGGTCATTCTGCGTGCCCACTTTGAACATGATGCGGAAAGTGACGGTGGGATCGGAGGGGACCGGCAGTTCGACGGTGCTCATCCCCCAGGCGGTGGCGATCCCGCCGCCGAGCACGGCGGCCAGAACGGCCACCGTCAGACAGGCAGTCCAGTGATTGCGTTTCATGATTGGCCCTCCACCACGACCACCGTGCGCCGCGCATCGGTCAGATACGTCTTCGCGGCGTTCATGATGTCCTCCGGCGTCACCTTGTTCAGGGTTTCATAGAATTGATTGAGCGAGTCCATGCTTCCGGTCAGGGCCAGCACGTCGACGAGCCGTCCGGCGACGTCGCCGGGGGTCTCCAGCCCCATCAGGAAGCCGTACTTGACGTTGCTTTTCACATCGGCCAGTCGTTTCTCATCGACGCGGTTGGCCTGGAAGAAGGCGATGGTCTTGTAGATTTCCTGCTCGATGGCGTCACGGTCAGCGGGGTCTTTGATCATGGTCGTGACGGTAAACAGCCCGGGATCGCGGTTGAGCCCGGCGCCGCCGCGCAGGTACTGCACGCGCTGCTCGTCGAGCACCAGCTTTTTGTAGATCGCGCTGGTTTCGCCAAAGGCGAGGTCGCCGAGGAGCATGCAAGCGGCCGGCTCGATGGCGGTGGCCGAGTAGGCCGGCGCTTTGTAGGCGATGGCCACAATCGGCAGCGTGCGTCCGGCGAACCTGGCATCGGCGCGACGCGGGGCGGTCTGCTCCGGCTCGGGCTGCACCTGCGGCGGGACATACCCCTTCTGCCAGGCGCCGTAGTACTTCCGGACCATCGCCAGCGTCGGCTCGGTCTCAATGTCGCCGACGATGACCAGCACGACATTGTCCGGACGGTAGTAGCGGTTGAAGAACGCGATTGAGTAATCGTACATGGTCGGCATCGCGGCGATGTCCGCCTCGAAGCCCATCGTCGTGTGCTTGTAGGTGTGCACGTCGTAGGCGGTGTTCATCAACGTCTCGAAGAGGACGAACCCGGGGCTGGCGACGCTCTTGCGGTACTCGCCGTAGATCGCCCCCGCTTCGGTCTTGAAGGCCGGCTCGGTGTAGGCGAGGTTCTGGAAACGGTCGCTTTCCAGCTGCATCACCAGCTCGAGATCCTCGGCGGCGAACTCGATGTGGTAGCAGGTGACGTCATCTGAGGTGAAGGCGTTGGCGTCGGCGCCCATCTCGGTCATCAATTTGTCATAGACATCGCCCGGGTACTTCTTCGTACCGCGGAACATCATGTGCTCGAAGAAGTGGGCGAAGCCGGAATGGCCGGGCTCGTACTCATCGCGGCTGCCGGTGCGCACGATGCTGTAGTAGGCGACCATGCCGGGGCTTTCCATCGGGACCAGCACCACGGTGAGCCCGTTGTCGAGCACGGTCTGGGTATAGGGGTAGGGGAACATCGGCTCGGCCTGCGCGGTGACTGCCGACGCCAGGCCGACGAGCGCGACGAGCAGGGCGGGCAGCGCCCAGTGTCGTTTCATCGGGGACTCCTGTTGGTTGTGACGGTTATGACCCATTGTGTCGACTTGGTGACGACGGCTATTCCAGCGGCCCCACGGCCTTCTCTACCGCGTCAAGTATCGCGCCCGACCGCACCAGGTCCTTCATGATGTTGTGGTCGACATACATCGGACGATCGACGTCAAGATGCGCGACATGCTGCCGGATGACGGCGTGCGCGGCGCGGACACCCACGCCCGGCGTGAAGTCGCGGAAATCCAGCCCCTGCGCGGCGGCCATGAATTCAATGCCGAGGATGCCGTAGGCATTGTCGAGAATCTGTTCGTTTTTCAGCGCGGTGTTCATGCCCATCGAGACGAAGTCTTCCTGATCGGCGGCGGCGGGAATCGAGCCGACGCTGGCCGGCATCGAGAGCATGCGTTGCTCGACGATCAGCGTGTCGCAGGTGTACTGGCTGAGCATCATCCCGGAGAACATCCCGGCGCCCTTGGTCAGAAACGGCGGCAGCCCGACGCTGAGCGCGGGATTGGCGAGGCGGTTGAGACGGCGCTCGGAGAGAACGCAGACCATGGTGATCGCCGCCCCGGCCAGATCCATCGGCAGGGACACCGGGCTGCCCTGGAAGTTGGCGCCGGTCAGGGTCAGTTTCTCTTCCGGGAAGAAAATCGGGTTGTCGCCGATGCCGTTGAGTTCGGTCTCCACCTGCTTGCGCGCATAGACCAACGCGTCATGGGCCGCGCCGATCACCTGCGGCGAGGAGCGCATCGAGTAGGCGTCCTGCACCTTGGTCTTCATCTTGCCGGTGACCAAATCGGAGCCGCCGATACACTTCATGATCGCGCGCGCGCTGCGCATCGCGCCGGGGAACCCGCGCACCTCGTGCAGTTTCGGCTGATAGGGCTTGAGATTGGCCAGCAGCGCTTCCAGACTCATGGCACAGGCGATCTCGGCCTGCTTGAGCCAGCGGTTCATGTCGTGGAGGTGCAGCGCGCTCATCGCGGTCAGCAGGTTGGAGCCGTTGATCGCCGCCAGTCCGTCGCGCGCCTGCAGACCGGGAACGGGGATGCCGGCTTTCTCCAGCGCCACCTTGCCGGGCAGACGCTGTCCCTGGTAGAAGGCCTCTCCCTCGCCGAGCAACAGCAGGGCAATCTGCGACATTGGCGCCAGATCGCCGCAGGCGCCGACCGATCCCTTCTGGCAGACCACCGGCGTGACGCCGCGGTTGAGCATCTCGACATAGGTCAGGGTAATCTCGGGACGGCACCCCGAGTTGCCATGGGCATGAACGTTGATGCGGCCGGCCATCGCGCCGCGCACATGCTCGATCGGCGCCGGGTCGCCGATCCCGGCGGCGTGGTTGTAGATCAGGTAGCGCTGGAAGTCCTTCACCTGGTCATCGTTGAGCACCACTTCCGAAAACTCGCCGATGCCGGTGTTGACGCCATACATGATCTCGCGCGCGCGGATCTTCTCCTCCAGCAGGGCGCGGCAGGCCTTGATACGCTCCAGGGCCGCCGGCGCCAGTTCCACCTTCTCGCCGTCGCGGGCGATCCGTGTGAGTGTCTCTATTGTGAGATTGGAGCCGTCCAGAACAATGGACATCGTCGCTTCTCCTGTCGTTCCGGCGCTCCGCCGCCGGGACCGACCGACAAAAAACAGCACAACCGCCGCCGAACAAAAGCGGCAATCAGGGGGTCAAATTGGGACATTTCGCCGGTCAGGACAACCGGTGTCCGTGGGTTTTTCGGAATTGTGTCAACGTGCCGGGATCGTTAATGCGCGGTGCACCACGAGCAGACCCAAGGGTCGTTGGCGACGATGACGATCCGCTGGCCATCGGATTCATCCACCAGCATCTGCACGCGCTGCGCTTCGCCCTGCCAGCGATAGGTGATCTCGGCCTGGCCGTGCGGGTGCCGCAGGACCGTCGGCGCGCCGACCGCCGCGGTCATGGCGCGCCGCAGACGCTCGGCGAAAGCATAAAAGTCGTGCGGCGACATCGCCCGCACCCTGGAGAGCCAGCAGCCAACCGCGCAGAGGTAGCCCTTCCGGAAGCAGAGTTTCAGATCGGCGTCCTCGCCGCAGACGCTGCCGCAGGTGGCCAGCGACACGGCCCGGCAGGGGCAGCGTCCCTGCCCGAAGCCGTGCGGGATCCCGTGATTGATACGGCACTCCGACGGCGAAGCCGACAACGCCGTCACCACCTGATCGACGCGCGTGCCCCAGCGGGCCGACAACACCGGCGGCAGATCGATGTCGATCAAACGCGGAATGCACGCCATGACACCCTCCTGCTGTGATCCCCATGTCCGATGCGCCAGTTTCACAGACGCGGTTCGGTCGGACTGCTTGTTTCGGCCCGCGACCGGCGGCCGATGCGTCCTGCGGTGCACGAGGTGCAAAGGTTGCAGTATTGTATACGCTCCGCCGCCGGGAGTTTTGCGATTTTTCATCCGGCGGCCCCAAAAAGCGACGTCCCCTGCGCAGACATCGCGCAGGGGACATGGCTCGTGGCGCCGGAGAGCGTCGCGGCGGGCTTCGCGACCTGCGTCTACTCGGCGCTGGAGACTGCGCCGCGCACCGACAGCTCGTTGAGCAATTCGGTTGCGCCCATCACCTTGTCGAGCGTGAAAAGGATATAACGCGAGTCCACATTAATGGTGCGGTTGACCCGTTGGTCGTATTCATAGTCGCCGGCAATGGCTTCGTAGTTGCCGTCAAAGCACAACCCGATCAGTTCGCCGCGCGCATTCAGGATCGGACTGCCGGAGCTGCCGCCGGTGGTGTCATGGTCGGTGAGGAAATCGACCGGGACATCGCCCAGGGTCAAGTCCATGTAGCGGGCGAAGTCGCGGGCCCGCGCCACTTCAATCAGTTTCTTCGGGCTGTTGAAGGGCGACTCGCCGGTCTCCTTTTCCATCACGCCGGAAAGCCGCGTGAAGGCGTCATAGTGCGTCGCGTCGGCGGGAGAGTAACCCATGACAAAACCGTAACTTAGGCGCATGGTGCCGTTGGCATCCGGATAGGCGGGGCCGACATTGGCTTCACGTTCGGCCGCCACCAGTTCGGAGTTCAGCTTCTCGGAGAGCGCCGCGAAGACCTCGCCGCGCTTGCGCGACGTCTCGAACTCGTCGTAGAGGGCCGCGGCCAGGTTGATGAACGAGTCATCGCGGGCCAGCAGCTGCTCGGTCGTCATCTCCAGCATGGCCATGCGCTCGTCGAGATTGCCCACCTGTGTGCCGGCGTAGAGTTTCGCGGTGAAGGCCGCCACGGCCGCTTCGACGCCGGCGGTGGTGTCGCCGATCAATTGGTCGAGGGCGGCGATTCGCTGGCCGGCAGGCAGACGCATCGCCTGCACGAGCACATAATTAAGCATGGTCCGCTCGACATCAGGCACCAGATTGACCTGCGCCTCCCTGGTGCGGCGGATCAACGACGGCACGTTGCGCTCCATGTACGCCGGCTCGCGCTGCATGTCGGGCTTGGTCTTTTCGATGCTCCACTTATAGAGCCGGTTGGCCAGCCCGAGCAGATCGGAGGCCTGACGCATCCAACCCAGGACTGTGGACTTTTCGCGGTACTGCCAGCGCTCGTCGTACATGGCCTTCAGACCCGGCAGGGTCTGGGCGTACTTTTTCGACAGCGCCTTGTCGGCGGCGATCGCGGCGGTCAGCCGCGCTTCGCGTTCGCGGCGCAGGTCGAGGACATGCCCCTTCTTCAGCCCCTTGATCATGCCCTCAAAATTCTTGAGGTAGTTGGCCAGCCCGGCAATGTCGTTTGAGACCCGCACGGCGATCTCGGGATCGCGGGCGCCGGCCTCCTCCATGATGCCGATCAGCGCCTTGCGGTAGCGCACGCTGGTCGGATAGTAGAAGTCGAGCCCGTCTTCGATCTCATAGGAACTGGCAAAGCGCGATGTCCCGCCGGGATACCCCAACACGAAACTGAAGTCCCCCTCCTTCAACGGCCCGGCCGAGATCGGGAAATAGGTCTTCGACTGATAGGGCACATTCTGCTTGGAGTACTCGGCCGGTGTGCCGTCGGGGGCGACATAGGCGCGCAGGAACGAATAGTCGCCGGTGTGGCGCGGCCACATCCAGTTGTCGATCTCGCCGCCGAAGTTGCCGATGCCTTCCGGCGGCACGGCCACGATGCGGACATCCTGAATGCGGAAAAACGTGACCAGAATGTAAGTCAGCCCGCCGTCAAAGGCCGCCACCTCGCAGCGCACATTGCCGGGCTTCTCGCCACGGGCGATAATCTTCTTGGTGACTTTGTCGTACGCCTCGTGCCGCTTTTCGGGAGTCATCGAGGCCTTGAGCGCGCCCTTGACCTCCCTGGTCACATCCTCAAACGACTTGATGACATAACAGTTGTAGCCCATCGCCGGAATCTCCTCGGCAATCGAGTGGGCGATGAAGCCATTCTCGACATAATTTTTCTCGGCGGTGCTGGCGGCCTGCACCGCGCCGAAGGCGACATGGTGATTGGTGATAATGAGCCCGTTGGGGGAGACAAACGACCCCGTCCCTCCGCCCAGCTGCACCACGGCCGCGCAGAGGCCGCCGTTGTCGCGATTGTAGATCGCCTCGCGATCCAGTTGCAGACCCATGGCCTTCAGACTGTCGAAGTTCAATTGTTCGAGCGCAAACACCGGCCACATCCCCTCCACGGCGTTCGCCGCTCCGGGGACAAGCAGGACAACCAGAAGCGCCGCACACACCGACAGCCGACAGGCGGCCTTCCCACACACACTTGGCATTTCAGCTCCTCCTTTGGGCACAGTCACGCCGGAAGTTAAGAGGCGGCCGGCGCGCGCAGTATTCACGGACCGTCAAAGTCGGGTTTTTTCTGTCAAAAAGACAGCGGAATCAGGACAACGACGCTCCTCATTGATGCACACAACGAATGGCGACAGTTATTCTCGATGTCAGAAGCCCGACGGCACCCCCCGCCGATGCGATTGTCCGTATACTCAAACAGGGAGGCGCACATCCGATGGCACATCAGGGCGAAACGAGCGGCCGGTACCGCATCGAGCGGTCGCTGGCCGGCGGCGGGATGAGTTCTCTGTTTCTGGCGACGGATTTGACGTTGGACCGGCAGTCGGCGGCAGGGTCCGTGCGCTGCCGCCGGCGGGCAAGCCCGACAAAGCGATCGACTGCCTCGAGAACGCGGTGAAGGGCGTCTCGCCAGCCAACTGCGGGACACGGAAATGAAAACCCCCGGACCATCGGTCCGGGGGTTATGGGTGCGGCCGCGCAGTGAGCGCGACGCGTTATGGTCGTGTCTCAGCCGCCGACGCGCTTGACATTCGCCGCCTGCGGGCCCTTGGGACCTTCGACGATCTCGAAGGAGACCCGGTCCCCTTCCTTCAAGCTGCGGAAGCCCTCCATCATGATGGCCTGATGGTGCACGAACACGTCCTTGCCGCCTTCCTGGGAGATGAACCCATATCCCTTGGCGTCGTTGAACCACTTCACGGTGCCTTCCGGCATACTCCACGTTCCTTTCTTGCATGGGACAACCCGGGGGTCCCACCTCCCCTGGCCCCTATGGCCGTAGAAACAGGTCGTGCGTCCTTACGGTTTTCCGGGAGTGTTCCAGAACTTAGACCTTCGTGAGCGACGGCTGTTTCCAGTTGCTTCCGCTGGTAGAATCGGCAGAAGCAAGCGGGCCGTCAAGTGAGATTTTTTAGCCCGGTAAGAAGGGGGCCGCCGCCACAGATCGGCACGATCGGGTTGGGACTGATGCGCGGTAACATGACCTCGCGTCTGCCGGCCTGGGGCCACCATGCGGTGGCCTATGCGACAAACCGCGACTCGGCCGCCGCCACGCGCAGATTGGGTAATGGTGCCCGCCAGCGCGCCCACCGAGGAGACGGCCCGGGGTTGATAAGACCTCACTTCCCTGAGGACACCATTCTCGAGGGCGGCATTTCCAATTCCAAGGACTCCATGCGGCGTGCCGCACCCGCCGGCAAACCCGGCATCCGCTGTCTCGAAGTTGGCACATCCGACGGCAGTTGGCGATAGACTGAAGAGTAGAGTTTGAAGTTCGGCGGTCCGACGGAGGCGGTCGAACGTCTGCAGCCGATCTTCGCCACACTGGCTTCCGCCCCGACAAGGGTTCGGGCAAATCGGCCCCGGCGCGTCTGCCGACCCATGAGTTTATCATCATGTTCTGGCTGCACTATCGGCTTCTCCTGGCATTCGTGGTGTGGGGGCTGCTGGTCACTGATTTCCACCGGGAACCCGCGCATGTTGCGCCAATTCAGAAATCCGCCCGGAGTCGCGGGTTTGTCAGGCAGCCGTTGTGAAGTATGGGTGCCAACACGTTGTAGCCCCACCCGTGTGCGCTCCTTGTCGGATTATGTGATCAAGTGAAGCGCCCCATACGCCAAATGGCGTCGCCACCTATGCCGTGACACCAGATGCAAATGATGTATTGCCGACGCTGCCGCGTGAGATGGACCTATGACGCTGGAGGATAAGTGAGTCAATCAGTCCCCTATCGAACGCATGTCACTCAGATATCCGCAAGTCCTTCGTCTGAGGCGGGAGCAAGCTCTTGACACCCTTATGATTCCAGATCGCGTCCAGACGCGCATGCTTGATTCTCCCATAAGTGTCGAGACTTGCATTCCGGTACTCCATTCTGCTTGACGCCGACGCGATTGGGACTCAATATATGGGCACAAACTCGTAGACGGAGCCTGAATGCCATACGCTGTGGCCCGATTCTTGAGCAGTGAAACCTGCCGATCATGCGCGTATTGGGCACTCCTGCTGTGCATGCTCTTGGCTGCGTGCTCCGACGACAAGACGACACCGACACAAGAGCACTACCTGCTATGTGCGGGAGTCCGGCCGGGAGGCTGGATCGGCGTGTATGATTGCGACAACGACTCACTCATCGACAGCCTAGGATATCCTGGGATGCTCACTCCATCTGAGCTTACCGGTTCCTCCACGGGGTTATACATTACGAGTCTAGAATCCGGTCGACCCACGAGAGTCTGGGACCTGCGATCAAGGACCCAAGTGTCGACGCTGCTGGCTCCAGAGCACGCAGTGTTTTTGGAGGATCACGGCGTATTATTGACCACAACTCTCGACACGTTAAGAACATACCAGCTTCCGGAGTTCGCGTTTGACACGGCGTTCTGGATTCGCCTGCGGAATCCTATCCGGCTATCAACCCAAGATACCATCTTGTGCATCGTCGCACGAGGCTCTGCGGGATCGCCTCCAGACTATTCACAGATTGGCGTATTCGACCTCAATTCACTCACACTGGTTGACAGCTTCACAGTAGACGAGGGTTCAGAGCCTGTTCAGTGCCGATGGATCGAGCCGTCTCGCGACGGCGATGTGCTTTACCTGTTAGGGGCGGACTGGTCGAGTCCCTCTGTCTTTGCCTACTCCCTGAAGGACCGCCGTGTCATCTTTCGCGCAAACCTCTATTCGGCGCTAGGTCGCTGCAGATTGAGTCCGGACGAGCGTGAATTGTGGATTACAGATCCGGGGCCGCCTCCCACATTCGGTGAAGCGTGGCCCGGCCATGTCTTGGTCCTGGACGCCAAGACCGGAGCAATTCTCGATACGATTCCCACTTTCGGACTCGACGAGGAGTTTCCCGAAATACGCTGGCGCGTCGATGACATTCGGTTTGTGCCCGGAGGGCACAAAGCGTACGTGAACTGCATGTTTCGAGGACCAATCCTTGTCATTGATACCAGATCGAAGGAAATCACGAACTTTCTCTTGAAAGCCCCAAAGCGGTCCGCAGATGGCATAGTCGTACTTCCACGCTATTAACACGGGAGGTCATCATGTTACGGGCATGGGTGGTACCTGCGCTCTTGGCCGTTGCCGTCACTGTCACCTCAATCGTTGCGATAGATCCACAAGAGGTCCGCTCAGCCGCTCCTTCATACCACGGTCTTCCCATTTCGCCCAGGAATGTCTGCATCAAGCTTCTGAGCTCGGCTGATGCAAGTGGCGCGCTCAACTTTGCAAATGATCATCCCCTGATCGACCCAGGAGTGACTCCCGTTGCCATTGCTCACGGATTCTTTGTGTACGCACTGACAAGCAGCGTAGACGCGGAGTTGGCACTTGACAGTCTGCGACGTTCCAGCGATGTCGCGATTGCAAATCCCGCCCTGCTCGGCCGGGACGGCAGCGACGTGTACATGACGGATCAAATCATAGTCAAGTGGCGGAAAGAGGTATCGGGCCAGCTCCGTGATTCGCTCAACGAGCAATTGACGGAGATCGCCGAACAGCCTGACCCTGAGAGACCCCATCATCAGTTTGTTCGGATGCGCGGGGGATCGGAAACGACGGCACTCGACGTGAGCGATGAGTTTGTGGCCAGCGGGCTCTGCGAATGGGCAAAGCCAAATCTGATCTGGAGACCGATCCTGAATGACGTGAGCCACAATTTCTGGCCGAGGCAATGGAACTACAGGCGGAATGGCATCGACAGTGCCGGAATCGATGCAGACAGCGCTTGGTACTTGTCCAAAGGTTCATCCAATGTCACGGTCGCAGTCATTGACATCGGATTCCCATGGGATTCGATCAACGGGCGGGTCGATCACGAAGACCTGAGCGTGAGCAATCCGATTCTCGGTTGGGACGTAGTCGGAGAAAGCTTCGCCGACCCGCTCGCAGATTCGAATCCGTACTTCCCGTGCTCAGGCCCGCCCCCTTGGGTGGACAGACCCTGCAACTGCTCTCACGGCATCGAAGTGCTTGGGTTAATCGCCGCGGATCAGTCTGATACGATTGGAATCAGGGGGCTGGCACCGAAATGCGATTTCGTGGCAATCAAGGTTCTTGACGACAACAACGGCTGGACAACTGACAGTCTGTTCGCAGAGGCATTCCGCTACGCCTGGCAGACTGCGGGCGCACAGGTGGTTTCCATAAGTATTGGGGCAACTCCTGATGTGTACGGCGGCTGGAGCGATACCACGAAATCCTGGATTTGGTACGACGAGCTGTACTTGATGTACCAAAATGGAATTACGGTCTGTGCAGCAGCCGGGAATCTCGGCGGAGACGTTGAGCCGCCGGCGGACGGGGCAGGCGTGTTCGCAGTTGGAGCAACCGATAGTGCCGACGCGCTCTGGTTCTACAGTGCCCACGGAGGTCGATTGGATTTTGTCGCACCTGCGGGGGGCCATCCGGCAGACCGAACGGACTGCCCGGATTCGCTTAGCAATTTCTGGACCCTCGACGTCATGGGTGACAGCGGCTACGTCCCTGACAGGTCCGGCGGAGAGTGCGGTGATTCAAAGAACTACGAGTGCCGAGGCACTGGAACATCCGTGGCCGCCCCGGAAGTGGCGGGTCTCTCCGCGCTGATACTCTCCCGCAGGTCCGACTTCATCTCGTCTGGCGATCCGCGAGCGATAGTCTTCGACATCATCAAGAATACATGTGATGATCTCGGCGCCCAGGGCCCGGACGACGATTACGGCTACGGACGCATCAACGTCTTTCGCGCCATGTGCGCCGTCAGCCGTGGCGATTGCAATTGGGACGGGCTCCTCAATGTGTCAGATTGCGTCCTCGTTTTTGATGAAGTGTTCAGAGGCGGGTCTGCTCCGGCCCTCTTTGCGGGGCTTTCGGACGTGAACTGTGACGGGAACAAGAGCATCACCGACTATACGTTGCTGTACAACCACGTCTTCCGTTCTGGTGATCCGCCCGGCGTTTGCTACGAGTTCAGCTACTGAGCGCGTCACCAGCAGGCGTCGGTCGCTCCGGCTTGAAGTCTGGCACGTTCCGACTCTAGTCCCCGCCCCCGAACTTCCCACGAAGGACCCGGCCGATCCTCGGCTCGGCCCAGTTAACCACCATGGGCTCCCTTTGAGGAAGTTTCAGATGCCGGCGGGCCGGAAGCCCCGATACGGCGTTCACCACCCTCCTCCCCCGTCGCTGCCCGGTCGACAAACCAGCGGAGGTGGCCATCCGCGGGATGAACCTGGGCCAGCGGCAACGACGGCTCGCTGCCGGAACGCGTCTGCCGGACCGCCTCCGCCTTGTCGGCCCCGGAAGCCAGCACCGCAACGCTCACGGCGGCATTGAGCGACGGCAGAGTGAGTGTCACCCGCCATTGCCCGGTCGCCGGATGTTGGACCGGCGTTACCAGCCGCTTGTGTTCGCGCAGGGCCGTTGAGTTTGGGAAAAGCGACGCGGTATGCCCATCGGCGCCGAGTCCCAGGAGAATCAGATCAAATCGCGGCAGGGGCGCGCCAAAGTGGTCACGCAATTGGCGCTCATAGTCCGCGGCCGCCTGCGCCGGAGGATCCTCGCCGTGGATGCGATGTACATTCCCCGGCGGCGCCGGGACATGGTCCAAAAGCGCGCGCCGTGCCATGCCATAGTTGCTCTCGGGGTGGTCGGGCGGCACGCAGCGCTCATCGGTCCAGAACAGGTGGACACGATACCAGTCGATGCGAGCGCTGACCAGCAGGCGGTAGACCGGCTCCGGCGTCTGCCCGCCCGACAGCGCGACCCGGCAGATGCCGCCGCGGTCGATGGCCGCGCCGGCCACATCAAGGATATGTGCGGCCGCCGCTGCGGCCAGCGCCGCGCGATCGGGAAAGACCTGAAAGTCCGGGTTCATGGCCCCCTGGCGATTTCAACTATGCGAGGTCATCGGGACAACCCAGCCGCCAGTGGCGCGACTTGCGCGCCAGCAGTTCATCGGCGGCCGGCGGCCCCCAACTGCCCGGCTCATAGAAACATAA
>DATMBC010000042.1 GCA_035559435.1 bacterium | reverse complement strand
GGCCTCGGCCAGACGGATGAAGACCGCCGCCGGTCCGACCGCCAGGACAGCCAGCAGGAGGAGCAGGACAGAGGCGCGAGAGGCCGGTGGCATGCGGGCAAGTAGCGGTCACGGCGCCGGCCGGACCACTGCGATTTTGCGCTCAGACAACCGATTCGTATTCGGCCGCCGACCACCCGATGATCAGCTTCTTCCCCGCAGTCAGGATCGGCCGCCGTAGCAGCGTCGGGTCCCGCAACATCGCCGCGATCGCCTGCTTTTTCGTCGGCGGTTTGGCCTCCCAGCCGGTGGTCTTGTAGGATTTGGCGCGGGTGCTGATAAACTCGACGACCGGGCGGTCGCCGATGAGGTCCGAGAGTTCCTGTTCGCTCAACGGCTCCTTGAAGAAGTCGCGCTCGTGCACGGCCGCTTTGTGTTCACGCAAGAAACTTCTTGCCTTGACGCAGGATGTTCAGGTGAACTTGCCGTAAAGTTTCAGCGTCGGCTTCGCCATCGTCTGTCCCCTCCGCGGCGCGGGCGTGCCGTCGGCCCCGTTGCCGAATGTACACCGCTATCGAAAAGGACTGCTCCGTTGGCCTGATCCGCCTGCGGCGAATCGGGCTGCCTCGCAATGACGAATTGAAATCGCAAGTTGTACCACACCGTTATTGCGAAGAGGAGTCCGCCGCAGGCGGGCGACGACGAAGCAATCTTTTTCCCCCTCGCCGCCACGCGTCCAGCCCCCCCGTGCCTCACTGTCCCGCGTGTTGCGCCTCCAGCCAGCGCTCGGCTTCGATCGCCGCCATGCAGCCGGTGCCGGCGGCGGTGATCGCCTGACGATAGACATGGTCCTGAACATCGCCGGCCGCAAACACACCCTCCACCGACGTCTTTGTCGTGCCCGGTGTGGTGATGATGTATCCGGCCTCGTCGGTCTCGACCTGCCCCTGCAAGAATTCGGTGTTCGGCTTGTGCCCGATGGCGAGGAACAGACCCTGTATCGGCCACTCGCGTTCGCTGCCATCGACGGTGCTCTTCAGACGCAGGGCACGGATGCCGGTCGACGGCTCGCCGAGGACATCGACAACGGTCGTGTTCCACATGAACTCAATCTTGGGATTCGCCATCGCGCGGCGCTGCATGATCTTCGATGCCCGCAGTGTGTCGCGGCGGTGAATCACCGTGACCTTTTCAGCAAACTTGGTCAGGAAATTGGCCTCCTCCATCGCCGAGTCCCCCCCGCCGACCACCGCGATCCGCTTGCCGCGGAAGAAGAACCCGTCGCAGGTGGCGCACGCCGAGACGCCATACCCCATCAACCGTTTCTCGCCGGGCAGATCCAGAAGCAACGCCCGCGCACCCGAGGCCACAATCACTGTGTCGCCGGTGTAAATGTCCTCGGTGGAGAAGATCTTGAACGGGCGCGTCGAGAAATCGACCGCCGCGACCGTCTCGGGGCGAAGCTCCGTGCCGAACCTAGCCGCCTGCTCACGGAAATGCGCCATCAGTTCCGGCCCCATGATGCCATGCGGAAAACCCGGGTAGTTTTCCACTTCGGTGGTGATGGTCAGCTGTCCGCCCGGCTGCGAGCCTTCCAGGAGAATGGGCTTGAGGTCGGCACGGGCGGCATAGATGGCGGCGGTGTATCCCGCCGGTCCCGCCCCGATGATGATGACCTTGAAGTGCTTGTCAGACATACAGTTCGACCCGCCTTTCGTCACGCGGTGAGCAAATACGGTATCGCCACGCAGGGCCCAAAGTCAATCCGTTGCTCTGCCATTCGTAACAAATCTTTGTTCCGCAAGTCGCAAAGAAACAGCCGCACCGTCTTGCGGAACGATGCGGCTGAAGGGCGAACGATCCCGGCTCCGGCGGCCCGAAGGACGCGACCGTGCGGGCGACCGCTACGCCGGAACCGGAGTCCCCATGACTTGCTTTTTCAACCACTCGGTGGTCGAGGACTTCGGACGCACGATCGGGTACCCCATGCCGCGGGCGATCACCGCCTGCGAGCAGATCCCCAGCGCACGCGACACCGAGAACAGCACGGTGTAATACGACATCTCGGTCAGGCCATACTTCCACAGCAGCGCGCCCGAGGCCGCGTCGACGTTGGGCCAGGGATCCTTGATCTTCTTCACCTGCTTGAGCACGTTCGGCACCACCTCGTAGATCTTCGCCACGATCTGGAAGACCTCGTCGTTGGCACAGTGCTTCTTGCCAAAGTCGAGGAAGGCATCGAAGCGCGGATCGGTGATGCGAAGCACCGCATGGCCGTACCCCGGAATAACGTGACCCGACTGCAGCGTCTCCCACGCGTACTTCTCCAGCTGTTCGTGGGTCGGCACGCCGCCAAAGCGCTCGCGGGTCTCGATGACCCAGGCGAGGCACTCCTGATTGGCCAGGCCGTGCAGCGGACCCGCCAGTCCGTTGAGTCCGGCCGAAAGGGCATAGTACAAATCGGCGAGCGCCGAATTGACCGTCGCCGCGGCGTTGGCCGACACATTGCCCGACTCGTGATCGGAATGCAGCACCATATAGAGCCGCATCAACTTGGCAAAGCTGCCATCCGGATCGTCGATGCCCAGCATGTAGGCATAGTCGGCCGCCCAGTCGAGCTTCGGATTGGAGAGGATGCGCGGGCCCTTGCCGAAACGCAGCCGGTAAACGCCGGCGGCGATGGCGGGCAGGCGAGCGATGATCGTCAGCGCGTCATCCAGCGTCTCCTCCCAGTAATGTTCCTTCGTCAACCCCTCGTCGTAGTGACGATGGAAAACCGACTCCCGCTCCATGCACAGGATCGCGGTGTCGAGCATGCACATCGGATGCGAATCGCGGGGCATCGCTTCCAGGACGGTCCAGACATACTCCGGCACGCGCGACCGTTTCTTCAGATCGGTCTGCAGCCACTGCAGTTGATGCTCGTCCGGAAACTCGCCGGTCAGAAGCAGCCAGAGGATTTCTTCCGGCATCCGGTCGACCAGTTTCTTGACCGGAATGCCGCGAATCACCAGCCCGGTGTCCGGCTCGACGAGCGACGTGTCGCACACGAGCGCGCGCACACCTCGCATCCCGCCGTAGACCTGCGACAGCGTGACTTTGCTGATGACATCGTCGCCGTGCTCCTTGAGGAAGTTCTTAACGTCCGCCTGCCAGACGGGCAACAACTGTGCCATGCGTTCTTGAAGTGTGGTCATCATGCGTCTCCTTGGCTGGTGCCTTCGACCGGCCCTATCGATTATAACATATGGTAATCATCGGCGGTTGCGGCGGCTGTCACGAGGGACGGAAAATCCGCGCCCACGCCAGTTTTTGTCAGCGTCAAAAACCTGACACCGACAGGGGGCTTTTTGTGAAATTTTTCGCATGCCGCCGCCCACCGTGCATACTACGGGCGACGGATCGCGGAAGATGGACAACTTCGGCTTGGACGGCGTCGCGCGCTGCCGATATTGACAGAATCTCCCCGCCCGCGTTGGTACGGGCGCGTCGGAGCGTTACATTCCGTTATCGAGGATGGAGCCCCGAGCCGGCCGCCCGGCGCTCCGGCGCCTCCAGAAAGGAACGGTTTCCCATGATCCGCCGTGAAGATGCCCTGGAGTACCACCGTCGCGGACGGGCGGGCAAAATCCAGGTCACGCCCACCAAGCCATGCACCACGCAGGTCGACCTGTCGTTGGCCTATACACCCGGCGTCGCTGAACCCTGCCGCGAGATCGAAAAGGACCCCGCGGCCGCCTATCTCTATACCGCCCGCGGCAACCTGGTGGCCGTGATCTCCAACGGCACCGCGGTGCTGGGGTTGGGGCATATCGGCGCCTTGGCCGGCAAACCGGTGATGGAAGGCAAGGGCGTGCTGTTCAAACGGTTCGCCGACATCGATGTCTTTGACATCGAAATCGACGAACTCGACCCCGTCAAGATCGTGGAGATCGTCCGCGCCCTCGAACCGACCTTCGGCGGCATCAACCTCGAAGACATCAAGGCCCCCGAGTGCTTCTATATCGAGGAACAACTCAAGGCCACCATGAAGATTCCGGTCTTCCACGATGACCAGCACGGGACCGCCATTATCTCCGGCGCCGCGTTGCTCAACGCCTGCGAGATCGCCGAAAAAGACCTCAGCCGGGTCAAGGTCGTCTTCAACGGCGCCGGCGCCGCGGGCATCGCCTGCGCGGCCCACTACGTCAGACTCGGCGTGCGTATGGAAAACCTCATCCTCTGCGATTCGGGCGGAGTGGTTTACAAGGGACGCACCAAAGGGATGAACCCCTACAAGGAGCGCTTTGCCGCCAACACCACGGCACGGACGCTGGCCGAGGCGATGGAGGACGCCGATGTTTTCTGTGGCTGCTCGGTCGCCAACACGGTCACACAGGACATGATCCGCTCCATGGCGAAGAATCCCATCGTCTTCGCGATGGCCAATCCCGATCCGGAGATCACCTACCCCGAAGCCAAGGCGGCGCGGTCCGACGTCATCATGGCCACGGGACGGTCCGACTACCCCAACCAGGTCAACAACGTCCTCGGCTTCCCGTTCATCTTCCGCGGGGCGCTCGATGTCCGCGCCAGTGCGATCAATGACGAGATGAAGGTGGCGGCCACGCATGCGCTGGCCGACTTGGCCAAACAGCCGGTGCCCGAGTCGGTGCTGGCGGCCTATGGCGCAACCGAAATGTCCTTCGGGCGCGATTACATCATCCCCAAGCCCTTCGACTACCGCGTGCTTCTCTGGGAGGCCCGCGCCGTGGCCGAGGCGGCCATGAGGTCGGGCGTCGCCGGCGTCACCATCGACCCGGACCAGTACACCTACGAACTCGAGGCACGCCTGGGGCGCTCGCGCGCCATCATGCGCGATGTCATCAACCGCGCCCGCTCCGAGCGCAAGCGCATCGTCTTCCCCGAGGGCACGGCGCCGAAGATCCTGCATGCCACCCGCCGTATCCGCGAGGAGCGCATCTGCGACCCGATCCTGATCGGCGACCCTGACAGAATCAAGGCCGTGGCCGCCGAGGTGAGCGTCGACTTAAACGGCGTCGAAATTGTCGATCCGTCCACATCGCCGTGGCGCGAGGAGTTCACTGAGCAATTCCACCTGCTGCGCGCGCGCAAGGGCGTGACGTTCCGCGATGCCCAGCGGCTGATGCTGGATCCGCACTACTTCGGACTGATGATGGTGCGGACCGGCAAGGCCGACGGCCTGGTCGCCGGCGCCACCGTCCACTATCCCGAGGTGCTGCGCCCCTGCCTGCAGATCTTCCCGCGTCATCATGGCTCCAGCGAGATTTGCGGCATGACCATGGTCATCTGGCCCAACGACATCATGTTCTTCGCCGACACCACGGTGCGCATCGACCCGACCGCCGAACAACTGGCCGAGATCACCCTCGGCTGCGCCCGCGAAGTTCGGCGTTTCGGCATCGAGCCGAAGGTCGCGCTGTTGTCGTTCTCGAACTTCGGATCGGTCGATCATCCGTTCACCCGCAAGGTCCGCGAGGCCGTGCAGATCGTCAAGGAGCGCGACCCGCTCCTGATCGTCGACGGCGAGATGCAGGCGGACACGGCCGTGACGCCGCAGATTCTCGCGGAGACCTATCCGTTTTCGAAGCTGAAAGAGAAGGCGAACCTTCTCATCTTCCCCGACTTGCAGTCGGGCAACATCGCCTACAAGTTGATCCAGCGGCTGGGCGGCGCCGAAATCATCGGCCCGCTGCTGGTGGGCATGGAAAAGCCGATCCAGGTGCTGCAGGTCGGTTCCTACACGGTGCGCGACATCATGCACCTGGCCGCCGTTACGGTGGTCTCGGCCCAGGGTCGGATGCAGACCGAATTGTTCCGTCCCTCCGATGCCGACAAGGTGAAGCCGAGCGCCTCACGCGCCTGACCCGCCGCCGCAATGACAGACACCCCGCCCGGGATCATTCCGGACGGGGTGTTGCATAATTTTCTGTGAACGAATCGGTTCAGTCGATCGTGCTTTCCACGCAGTGGCTCTTCCGGCACTCCTCCACCTTTGCGCGGATCGTGGTCACGGCGAACGGCTTGGCGAGCACGGCGGTACACCCCAGTGCCCGGCACTTGCGCTCGTTCTCCACCGAGGGATACCCGGTCAACACCAGCACATCCGTGCTCGGGTCGGCCTGTTTGGCCGACGTGAGCACCGAGAAGCCATCGACATTGGGCATCATCAGGTCGGTGATGACCAGTTCGAAGTGGGCGTTCTGGAGCAGACGGACCGCCTCACGGCCATCGGCGACCGTGGTGGTCTGATAGCCGTCCAGAATCTGCGCGAGAATCTCGCGCAGTGTCGGCTCGTCGTCGACGATCAGGATCGCGTAACGTGCGGGGGCGGATTCATGGCTTGGCATTGGTGGCTGACTCCTTGGAGGCTTGAGGTCCTTGCGCAGCCGCCGTGTCTGATGGACCATCCATCATCTCCATCACCGGAAAGGCGACCGTAAACGTCGTGCCCTTGCCGACCTGCGACTCGACGGCGATGTTGCCGCCCATGTCCTTGACCAGCCCGTAGGTCACCGACAGTCCCAGACCCGTCCCCTGCCCGATCTCCTTGGTGGTGAAGAAGGGCTCGAAGATCTTGTCCAGATTCTCCTCGGGGATTCCTTCGCCGGTGTCGGTGATCCGAACGGTGACCCAGTTATTGGCCACCGACGTCTCAACGACCACCCGCCCCTCCCCGCTGCGGATCGCCTGCAGGGCGTTGATCAGGATGTTCGTGAAGATTTGCTGCAACTTGCCGGCATGTCCCTTGATCGCCGGCAATGGATCGGCCAAACGCGAGTCCAGCTGCACGCCGTTGGACACCATCTGATGCGAGAGAAACGAAAGTGTTTCGCGCACCACCTGGTTGACGTCGACCGGTTCCGGCTCCTCGTGGGTCGAGGCGCGGGCAAAGCGCAGGAGGTTTTGCACGATCTGCTTGCAGCGCTGGCTTTGCTTTTCCATGTTCTCGATATAGCCGAGGAACCGAAGCACTTCCGAGGGCGGAATGCCGGTGGTCTGGCGGGCGCGGATGTGCTCGGCGGCCAGTTGCGCGTACCCCATGATCCCGGCCAGCGGATTGTTGATCTCATGGGCGACACCGGCGGCGAGCTGTCCCACGGCCGCCATCTTCCCGGCCTGCACCAGCTGCTGTTGTGTCTCCTTCAATTCCGCCACCAAGTCTTCGAGCAGCTCCTTCTCCACCAGCGCGTTGCGCGAGGCCTTCAGATCGGCGGTCATCTTGTTGAATGAGGAGGCCAGGTCGCCGACCTCGTCGTTGCGCACCGGCGTGGTCACCTTGACGTCGTAATCCCCGCCGGCAACCCGTCCGGTCGCCACCACCAGCTCGTTGATGGGACGGATGCTGACACGCACCATGATCGACGTGATCAACGTCGCGAACAGCACCGCCAGCAGTGTGGTCCACAACATCGTCTTGTGCATGTCGTCGATGGTCTCTTCGATGAACCGCGTCGTCATGCCCGCCTGCGCGTAGCCGATGATCCGCCAGGTCGACTTCGGCTCGTTACCGGCGCTGCCGGCCATGTCGTAGATGCCGATCTCGGCGTCCAGATCGCTCACTTCTTCGGCGATCGTGACCGGGGTCCGGAAGTGGACGATGCCTTCGTCATCGTCGACGGTTTCGGCCAGGAGCGCGGTCGCGCCGCCCGATGGGCTCCGCAGTTCCTGCAACGAGTACGCCGGCGCTCCCTCACCGACCCGCTCGCGGCCGGCGATGACCGTCCCGTCCGGCTCCACAACCCGCGCGTAGAGGACCTCCTTTTCGGCCATCATGCCATCCAGCAGATCGCCCAACGTCGTGGTGTCGCTGATCAGAGTGGCGTAGCTGGCGTTGTGCGCCAGCCCGTTGGTCGCAATCCGTCCGCGCATCAACAGTTCATTGCGAATCGCGTCGCCGCTGTGGTAGAGCGAAACGGCCATCAGGGAAAAGGCCAGCGCCACCATCAACACCGAGATGGCGGCAATTGCCTTTCGTTGAATGCTCAGTCGCATCGTGTCCCTGTCCGCTTCGTCAGAACGTCACCGCGTTCGAATCCCGGATGACCTTTTCATCCAGACGGATGCGCACATGCCCCATGATCTTCACATTGAGCGAGCGCGTATAGGTGCGCGGAATCGTAAACGGCAATTGCCCGGGCCTCTGGCCGGCAAGCACGCGGATGGCCAGTTCGGCCGACTGACGGCCGATGTCGGTGTAGTTGCAGTCCAGCGACATGAGCGCCCCCGCCTTCACGTAGGCGGACGACAGCCCGATCACCGGCACGCCCGATTTGATCAACTCAAAGATGATGAACCGCGACGAGCGCGGCGTGAGCACCGTCTCATCCGGGATCATCAGCAGGACTTCAATGGAATCCTTTAGCAGCCGCACCGCGTCGGGAACTTCCGACTCGCCGTGGGCCCAGCCGATGTGGGCGGTCAGTCCGTTGCGACGGCACAGATCGGCGGCCGAATCGGCCAACGCCCGGGTGCGCCCCGGATCGGAGATGATGCCGACGTGCTGAAGCGTCGGAAAGGCGCGCTTGAGTTCTTCAATTTGAACTGACAGCGGGATGGCCAGCGTCGCGCCGGTCATGTTGTCGCGCGCCGCGGAAGCGGGATCCTCCGGCGGCGTCAACACCATCGAGTAGATGATCGGCACGTGCCCGAGGTGCTTGGAAGCCTCACGCGCCGCGCGCGTGCCCAGCGCGAGAATCAAGTCGGGCGCTGTGGAGTGGATGGCCTCCATCAGCGCGGCATTCGCCGAATCGCCGCGCTCCAGAACATAGGTCAATGGCGTGACGATGTGGCCGGTCTCGGTGAGGCCGTTGATGAACCCTTCGTAGGCGAGATTGTATTCGGGAAGGTCGAGACTCTTGATGACCGCCACGCGCGCGTTGCCGGCGGCGCGATGCGCCGGATCATGCGCCCATGCCGGGCCGGACAGGCCCAGCGCCAGCCCCAGGATCGCGATCCAACCCGCGATCACCGCCGCTGTGCGCCGTCCCCCGTTGTCGGCCCCGATGCTCACCAATTGACTCTCTTCACCGTGCCGCCGGATCCGTGGGGATCCCGCTGGGCCCATTTCCCGTCCGTGTGCCCGATCGGCCAGTGGGCCGTCGGCGACGCGTCCATCAGGACTCGCTATCCATCGCGGCGCCGTAGCTGCCCGCGGCGCCGCGCCTTTTAGAACCCAAACGTCAACGTGAACAGGTGATTGCCCTCAAAGACACCGGCATCCGCCCAGGCGTAATCGATCCGCGCCTCGCGTTCGCCGAGCGGAAGCCGCAATCCCGCCCCCGCCGAGAAGCCGTACATGTACTGATCCAGCGACGAGGCCACATAGCCGCCCCGCAGAAAGAACTGGTTGGCCATCGACCACTCGCCGCCGAAGCGGTATTCATCCTGCGTAAAATTGTTCGATTGGAAGGCCCCGAGCACACGGACCGACTGCTGGCCACGCTGCCAGACATCCCACGCCAGCCCGAACTGGATAAACGACGGCAGCTCGAAGGCCGCCGACTGGGTGCGCGCGTTGCGATCCGTCGACTCGTCGTCGCCCAGATCCACCGGTTGGTCGAAGTCGGGACCGTCGAACTTCATGGAAGGGCCGTAGTTCTTCACCACCACGCCGAGCGTGAGATTCTTCCAGGTCGGACGGTAGGTGAAGCCGAAATCGAAGGCCACGCCCTGCGCCGTCTCGTTGAAGATCTTCTCGGCGATGTACTGGCCGTTCAATCCGAACGACACGCGATCGGTCAGGGCGCGGGCGTACGAGACACCGACGATGACGAAGGACGCCGCCCAGGTTTCGCCCGTGCCTTCCGGCTGTGTGGTGGTGCGCACCAGTTCCTCATCGGTGGACAGCACCGTCGCCGAAAGTCCCAGCACGCCGATCGCGCCGGCGTTGTGCGCCAGCGACACGCGGTCCAACCCGATATCGGCGATGTACTGCCGGTGGGAGAAGCTCACCTCGCTGCCCTCCACCAACGCCGCGCCGGCGGGATTCCAGAACCATGCCTCGGTACCGCTGGTCTGGGCCATGACCGCCCCGCCCATCGCCACGCCGCGCGCGCCCATTGGAATCAGCAGCTCCAGCGCGCCCGCGGTGCCCAGACGCTCATCGCCCCCGCCCCAGGCGAGGACCGGCGTCAACAGCAGCGCCACCGGCAACAGGATTTGCGATATCTTCTTCATCGTCGTCCTCCGACTTCGACATCCCGCGCGCACGCGGGAATGTCGCTCCCATTAGAACTGCCGCAGCCGTTCCCGGTCGACGAACAGCGCCAACTTGCCCGTCTTTGGCGCAATGCCCTCCGCCACGACGCGGTAGATGTAGACGCCGCTGGCAGGCGGCAGGCCACTCTCCGTCAAGACATCCCAGTGCACTTCCGCGTCCTCCGGGCGCTCCTTGCGCAAGACCCGGATGCGTTCGCCCACCAGATTGTAAATTTCCACCGTGGCGTCGACCGGCGGCAGCCCCACGAACTTGATCAGACGGTGGCGCTGGTCTTCCTCCAAGTCGGTGCCGTGCAGGTAGGGATTCGGCACGGCGTACACGCCGTCCAGCGACGACACGTCGCGGGCCTCTTCGGTCCCGGCCCGCAGCGTCGCGAACTGGAAGCGGTCGGCCGTGGTGTTGTACTTGTTGATCTCAATCGAGAGCACCTGGCCGGCGGCCAACTCGGTGTTGGAATGGCCTTCGGCGACGACCGGCCACCAGGCGTAGAGCACATCGAAATCCGCGCCATCGAAAAAGATCGACCGGGACGTGTAGTACGGATCCTCCGTCTCGGAATAGTCGCTGTTGAGGATGAACACGTACTCGCGCCCGCCATCGGCGGCGTCGTCCGGCGGCAGCCAGTAGCTGTCCTCCGACGCCAGCGCAAACTGCTCCACAAAGCAAACGTTCAGTTGCCGCGGCGGGTTGTGGGACACATCCCAGGCCGTAAACGGGACGGTG
>DATMBC010000041.1 GCA_035559435.1 bacterium | reverse complement strand
TCCGGCATGCGACAGCGTGCCGTCCGACATTCAGGATGTCGTGAAAGTTATCAATACGGCCTTTCGGGGGGATGCTCCCGTGGCGGACATTTACTGTCCATTTGAACGAACTGATGTGACATGCGATCTCCGGACGGACGTACTGGATGTGGTCGGCATGGTGAACGTCGCATTTAGAGGCGGGGATCCAGAATCAGAATTTTGTCTTGGATGCCCGTGACGCCGAACGCTCGGGTGGCCGCGATGGGTGCAGCGCACCCGAGTCAACGCAGGTTCTGACAATCCGCAACGGGCCGCCTCCCCCCACCGGCCGTCTGCAGGAACCCCCCGGAAGAACGCGTAAACCGCTGGAAAACGTGCTATTTCTGATTAACTTTACGGCATGGAACGCCCCGCCGCCGCGGGGCAAGGAGAGCTCAGATGGTCGTCGCCACAGAAGCGAAAACAGCCATGAACGCCGTCGATGCCAAACTCACCCCGGCCGACCGCCCGCACAGTGTCTACGAGAATGTGATCCGGCAATTTAACAAGGCCGCCGATCTGATGCGTCTGGATCCCAACACCCGCCGGATCCTGTCGCGCTGCACCAATGAGATCGTGGTCAATTTTCCGGTCGTCATGGATGACGGCCGTGTCGAGATGTTCACCGGCTACCGGGTTCAGCACAACAATGTCCTGGGGCCGTTCAAGGGTGGCCTGCGGTACCATCCCGCGGTGAATCTCGATGAGGTCCGGGCGCTGGCGACCTGGATGACGTGGAAGTGCGCGATCACCGATATCCCGCTGGGCGGCGCCAAGGGGGGGATCCAACTGGATCCGCGCCAATGCAGCCCGCGCGAACTGGAGCACATCACGCGGCGGTTCACCTTCGCGCTGGGGCAGAACATCGGCCCGGAATACGACATTCCCGCGCCGGATGTGAACACCAACGCCCAGATCATGGCCTGGCTTCTCGACACCTACATGATGACGATGCCGGCCCCGGAGCGCAACCTCTGCCGGCATGTGGTGACCGGCAAGCCGGTGGAGGCCGGGGGCAGTGTCGGACGCGACAAGGCCACCGGGCAGGGGGTGGTCTTCCTTATCCAAGAGTGGGCCCGTGACAATAATTTTGACCTCCATGGCGCCACCTTCACCGTGCAGGGATTCGGAAACGTCGGCTCCTGGACTGCGCGTCTGCTGGCGCCTCTGGGGTCCAGACTGATCGCGGTGGAGGACATCACCGGCGCGGTCTCCGCCCCGGGCGGGATCGATCCGGAGGCGATGGCGCAGCATGTCGCCCGGACCGGCGGCTGCAAGGGGTTCCCCGGCGCCGCGCCGATCGACCACGAGACATTCCTGCGCACCAAAGCCGATATCTTTGTGCCGGCGGCGATGGAAAACCAGATCACCGCCGAAACCGCGCCCTGGCTGAATGTCCGGCTGGTGGCGGAAGGGGCCAACGGCCCGACCGATCCCGACGGCGACGCCGTCCTGCAGCAGCGCCGGATCGACATTCTCCCCGATGTGCTCTGCAACGCGGGCGGGGTGGTGGTCAGCTATTATGAATGGCTGCAGAACAAACGCAGCGAGAGTTGGGACCTGGAGGAGGTCGATTCGAAGTTGCATCGGCGGCTGGTCGCGGCCTACGGACGGGTCCGCGGGACGGCGCGTGAATTTGACACCGATTGGCGCACCGCGGCGTATATTGTGGCGTTGCGTCGCCTTGAGACGGTCTATAAGGAGCGCGGCATCTTTCCGTAGACCAACAGCCGGTTGTCTTGCCGTATAGACAATCCCACCGCCGGGGTGGCGTCACAGACGCAACCCCGGTTGTGTTTTTCGGAGAACTTGTGTATCCCTTAGGGCACTCGATGCGTTCCCGCGTCCGCCCAATCCTGCTTTTTACCGTTGCCGCCACGGTCTTCTCGTTCATGCCGGCGCAGGCGCGGCCGCGGCTGGCGTTGCTCGTGGTGGTGGATCAGTTGTCCGCGGACATCTTCGAACTCTACGGCCCGCTGTTTACCGGTGGAATGGCGCGGCTGCGCGACGAAGGGGTCTGCTTTACCGCGGCGCGTCACGATCATGCCATGACCCTGACATCGGTCGGGCATGCGACCTTGGTGACCGGGGCCTATCCCAGCCGTCACGGAATCGTCGGCAATCACTGGGTCGAGCGGGCCACCGGGCAGCGCGCCTATTCCTGCGAGGATTCCACCGTTCAGGTTCTCGGCGATCCGGAGGCCGAGGGACGGTCGCCGCAATTCCTGATGACCGAAACGCTGGGCGACTGGTTGCGGCAGACCTGGCCGGAGGCGCGCGTTTTCACGGTCTCGCAGAAGGACTACAGCGCGATACTGCTTGGCGGACGGCATCCAAACGCGGCGTACTGGTTTGACGATGCCAAAGGGATCTTCGTCACTTCCTCCGAGTATCTGGATTCACTCCCGCCGTGGGTCCGTGACTACGATTGTTTCCCGTTCCGCGAGCGGGCGGTGCGTGAGGGGTGGACCCGTGGCTGGCCGGCGGCCACCTACACGGTCGCCACCGCCGATGACATCGCCGCCGAAAACGACGGTATCCACACCTGTTTCCCCCATCTGTACGATTCGGCGGCCTCACTGGCACGGACCCCCTCGGAGTGGATGTTGGAGACGCCGTACAGCGACGCCCTGGAGCTCGACTTCGCCAAACGGCTGGTGCGGGAGGAGGGGTTGGGAAGCGACACGATCCCCGACCTGCTCTGCCTGAGTCTGTCGGCCAATGACTATGTCGGCCACTCGTTCGGACCATACAGCCAGGAAGCGCTGGATGTGCTGTTGCGGGTGGATGCCGGCCTGTCGGAGTTTCTTGGCGCGCTCGATTCGCTGGTGGGAACGGGGATGTACACGGTCGCGCTCAGTTCCGATCATGGCGTGATGCCGCTGCCGGAGGTGATGCGGGCCGCCGGTCTGCCCGCCGAGCGGATTCTGCGCGCCGAAGCGCGCCAGCATCTGGAGACCGCGGCGCGCCGTGTGGCCGACAAACTCGGTATTGCCGCGCCGCTCATCACCGGCCATACCAATGGGCTGATGCTCAATCTCAAGGCCGGCGAGGAGCAGGGCGTGCGTCCCGCCGATCTGCGCCAGGCGATGGCCGAGGCGATCGGCGTGCTGGACTATGTCGAAGAAGTGTTGACCTGGGAGCAGTTAACCGAGCCGGGCGGAGCCGGACGCGGTTATCGGGCGCTGTACCGCCAGAGCTTCCATCCCGACCGTGCGCCCGATCTGGTCATCCGCTATCGCGAAAACACGCTCATCTTGGACTCGCCGCAGGGCACCACGCATGGATCGCCCTACCGTTACGATACCCATGTGCCGTTGATTTTCTGGGGGCATGGGGTGTCGACACGCGCCAAGACGGTGGCCAACGATGTTCGCACGATCGATGTGGCGCCGACGTTGGCGGCGATCCTTGAGTTGACGCCGCCCGCCGCGATTGATGGCGTCTGCCTGCGCGCGGTGATCGAACCGCACGAACCATAACTCGTACTCGGGAGCGAACTGTCCGTGAGTCTTCCGCTGCTGGCGCTTCTCTTTCTGCTCCTGCTGGCGCTCGCGTACCGCTTGTATGGCGGCTGGGTGGCGCGTCAGTTCGTCATCGATGATGCGCGCACCACCCCGGCGCACACGCTCAATGACGGTATCGACTACGTTCCGGTTCGACCCTTCTATCTGTTCGGCCAGCACTTCTCCGCGATCGCCGCGGCCGGCCCGATCGCCGGGCCGATCCTCGCCTGCCAGACCTTCGGGTGGCTGCCCTGCCTGCTCTGGATCAGTCTCGGCGTGGTCCTCATCGGCGCGGTGCATGACTTCTCGACGTTGACCGCATCGGTGCGCCATGGCGCGCGCTCGATTGCCGAGATCACGCGCGAACAACTGGGCCCGAAGGCCGGGATCGCCATCCTCGTGTTCATCTGGATTTCCCTGGTCTATGTCATCGTGGCCTTCACCGACATCACCGCCGGCAGTTTTGTCCATTCCACCGAGGAACTGCAGGGCGTCACGGTGGACTTCAATCCCGGCGGGGCGGTGGCGGCCGCCAGCGTGCTCTACCTGTCGCTCGCATTGGTCATGGGGCTGGTGCAGCGCTTTCTTAAGCCCCCGCTGTGGCTGGTCACGATCATCTTTGTGCCGGCGTCGTTGGGAGCGGCCTGGGTGGGGACGTATCTGTCGAACTGGCTGATCTTCGACGCCAGGACCTGGGGACTGCTGATCCTTGCCTATTGCGCGGTCGCTTCGGTGGTGCCGGTCTGGTCGCTTCTGCAGCCGCGCGGTTATCTCGGCGGCTTCATCCTGTTTCTGGCGTTGGCGCTGGGCGTGATCGGGATCTTCTTCGGCGGCTACGATGTGCGGCAACCGGCGTTCATCACCTGGGACACCGGCGGGATGACCGGCACCCTCTTCCCATTCCTGTTTGTCACCATCGCCTGCGGCGCCTGCTCGGGGTTTCATGGACTGGTCTGCTCCGGGACAACCTCCAAGCAGGTGGACCGTGAATCCCACATGCAGCCTGTCGGCTATGGCGCGATGCTGGCCGAGGGATTTGTCGCCTTGATCGCGCTGGTGACGATCATGATCGTCGCGCCCGCCGAAACCAAGGGACTCAAGCCCGGCACCATCTACGGCAACGGCATCGGCAATTTCCTGTCGCTTTTGATCGGCAGGGAGAACCTCCCCTTCGCCATCACCTTCGGGGCGATGGCGTTTTCGACGTTTGTCTTCGACACGCTGGATGTCTGCACCCGGCTGGGCCGCTACATCCTGCAGGAGCTGTTCCGTCGTCGCGACCGGATCGGGGCGGTGGTCGCGACCTTGATTACGATCGCGTTGCCGGTCTACTTCATCTGGGGCGCGGAAGAAGGCTCGTGGATTCGCTTCTGGACGTTGTTCGGGGCGTCGAACCAGCTGCTGGCGGCGCTGAGTCTGCTCACCATCACCATCTGGCTGCACCACGCGCGCAAACGGATCGCCTTCACGCTCCTGCCGATGCTGTTTGTCCTGACGATCACCCTCTGGTCGCTGGGCAGACTTTGCTGGGCGAACTGGCAGGCGGCGCAGGGGATCGACCTGGCGCTGGTCAACGCCGTGGCCGCGCTGGCGTTGATCGTGCTGGCGATCTATCTGGCGACCGCCGCGCTGTGGGAATCGCGCAGGCCCGCCGCCGCGCGCTGAGGCCCGCGACTGTCGCGCCACCAATCATGCCGTCAGGGATTGCTTACGATTCGCCGAGGTAGGTGCGGCGGACCTCGTCGGATTTAAGCAACTCGGCGCAGGGGCCGGAGAGGGCAATGGTCCCGGTCTCCATCACATAGCCGACTTCGGCGGTGGTGAGCGCCATGTGGGCGTTCTGCTCGACCAGCAGGATGGTCGTCCCGGCTTCGTTGATCTGGCGAATGGCGGCGAAGACGGTCTGCACCAGAAGCGGGGAGAGCCCCAGCGACGGTTCATCCAGCAGGATCAGGCGCGGGCGGCTCATCAGCGCGCGGCCGATGGCGAGCATCTGCTGCTCGCCGCCGGAGAGCGTGCCGGCGCTTTGCTTCAATCGCTCCTGCAGGCGGGGGAAGAGCGTCATGACCCAGTCCCAGTCCTGACGGATGCCGTCACGGTCGCTCCGCGTGTAGGCGCCCATCTCGAGGTTCTCTTTAACCGAGAGATTGGCGAAGACGATGCGTCCCTCGGGCACGTGGGCGATGCCGCGCCGCACAATCTCATGCGGCGGCGTCACGGTCAGCGTGCAGGGGGTCTGGCCGCTGCCGGCCGGATCGCCCCAGTAGCAGATCTTCCCCTCGCGCGGGCGCAACAGGCCGGAGATGGTGCGCAGCAACGTGGTCTTGCCGGCGCCGTTGGCGCCGATCAGTGTCACAATCTGCCCGGGCCGGACGCTGAAGGCGATTCCCTTCAGCGCACGGATGGCGCCGTAGGAGACATGCAAGTTCTCGATGTCCAAAAGCAGGTCGCTCATATCAGGCGTGCGGCGCGCCGAGGTAGGCCTCGATCACGCGCGGATTCTTCTGGATTTCTTCCGGTTTGCCCTCGGCGATCTTCTCCCCGTGGTCAAGAACGGCGATGCGTTCGCAGATGCCCATCACCACCCGCATGTCATGCTCGATGAGCAACACGGCCAGATGGCGTTCGTGCTGCAATTTCTGAATCAACTCCATGACTTTCTTCTTCTCGCCGGTGTTCATGCCGGCCACCGGCTCATCGAGCAAAAGCAACGTCGGGTTGGTGGCCAGGGCGCGGGCGATCTCAAGACGGCGTTGCTCGCCGTAGGGGAGGTTGCGCGCCTTCTCATGTTCGAAGCGGATGAGATCGAAATAGGCGAGGAGGTCGCGGGCGCAGTCGCGGACACGCGCCTCGTCGTGCCCGCAGGGCCGCGCGCGCAGCACCACCTGCCAAAGCGGCGCGCCGCAGGTGCGCAGGAGCGCGGCGCGCACATTGTCCAGCACCGACAGATCGCCCCAGAGACGGATGTTCTGAAACGTGCGCGCGATGCCCAGGTGGTTGATCTCGTGCGGGGCGCGTCCGGCGATATCCTCGTTCTTCAGCCGGACACGGCCCTCGTCGGGGGCGTAGACTCCCGTAATCAGGTTGAACACGGTGGTCTTGCCGGCGCCGTTGGGGCCGATCAGCCCGACCAACTCCTGCGCGCCGACACGCAGGGACACGTTTTTGATCGCGCGCAGTCCGCCGAAGGACAGGCACACGTTGTCAAACTCCAGCACCGGCGCGGAGGTCGTGTTCATGACTTCCTCCCCGGCAACAGCCAGGACCATTGGAATTCCGTCCCGCCCATCAGGCCGCGCGGGCGGGTCAGCATCATGACCACCAGCAGGGTCGAATAGATCACCATGCGCCACGACTGCGCCACGCGCAGGAATTCCGGCAGGATGGTGAGCACCGCGGCGGCAATTACGCTCCCGGTGATCGAGCCCGACCCGCCGAGCACGACAAAGACGATGATCTCAATGGAGCGCAGGAAGGTGAACGAGTTGGTGTGCAGATACTGGATGTAATGCCCCTGAAGTCCGCCGGCCACGCCGGCGAAGAAGGCGCCGAGCACAAAGGCCAGCACCTTGAAGCGCGTGGTGTTGATCCCCATCGCCGAGGCGGCGTCCTCGTCCTCGCGCACCGCGATCAGCGCGCGTCCGAAGGTGGAGTCAATGAGGTTGCGCACGACGAGGATGCAGATCCCTGCGATCATGAACACCCAGGTGAAGGTGGTCCAGGGCGGGATGTCGCCGAACCCGCGCGCCCCGCCCACCAGGTCGGTGTTGAGGATGACCACGCGGATGATCTCGCCCATCCCCAGCGTGGCAATGGCCAGATAGTCGCCGCGCAAGCGCAAGGTCGGGATGCCGACCAACAGTCCCGCGACCGCGGCCATGATGCCGCCGCTAAGCAGCGAGGCGGCAAAGTAGCCGTTGACGAACAGGCCATAAGCCAGCCCGGTCTGCCCGACCACCAGCGGCTCGAAGACATAATGCGACATCGCCGCCGAGGTGTACCCGCCCAGGGCCATGAATCCGGCATGTCCGATCGAAAACTGTCCGGCAAAACCGAGCACCAGGTTGAGACTGACGGCCAAGGTGATGTTGATACCGATCAGGATCAGAATCTGCGTGTGATAGGGATTCAACTGCGGGATGACCAGTTGTCCCAGCAGGATCAGGGCCGCCAGATAGACGCCCACCCAGGCGAGGGTGCGCGCGCCGGTCTGTGGCTTTGGGGTCGAGGCGGCCATCGTATCCGGTCAGAATTTGGTGCGTTGCGGCGTGCCCAGAAGTCCGGTCGGACGGAACAGCAGGACCGCAACGAGAATGACAAAGGTGATGGCATCGCGGTAAGTGGAGGAGAGATAACCCACCGTCATCGTCTCGGCGATGCCCATGATCACGCCGCCCAGAATGGCGCCGGGGATGTTGCCGATGCCGCCCAGCACCGCGGCGACGAAGGCCTTCAGTCCGGGCATGATGCCCATCAGCGGATCGATCTTGGGGTTGTAGAGTCCGACCAGGATGCCGGCGGCGGCGGCCAGCATCGAGCCCAGCACAAAGGTGAAAGAGATTACACGGTTGATGTTGATTCCCATCAGGCCGGCGGCGTCATGGGAAAACGACACCGCCCGCATCGCCGTCCCCATGCGCGTGCGGTGGACTATAAACTGCAGCGCGATGGTCAGAAGAACCGCCGTCAACAGGACGATGACCTGGATGTTGGAGATGGTGATGATGCCGAGGGTGAAGGTGGTGCGTTCGACCAGGGCCGGGAAGTCCTTGGGGTCGGCGCCGAAAACCAGCTGGCCGAGGTTTTCCAGCAACAGCGAGACGCCGATGGCGGTGATGAGCGCGTTGAGACGCGGCGCGCGGCGCAGCGGCCGGTAGGCGGCGCGCTCGATGATGAACCCGAGGATGCCGCAGGCGACCATGGCGGCGGCGATCGAAATGATCAAAAGCCCGAATCCGGAGGGCGAGGCCGGCGCCATCCAGCGCACGACATAGAAGCCGACAAAGGCCCCGACCATGTACACGTCGCCATGGGCGAAGTTGATCAGCCGCAGGATCCCGTAGACCATGGTGTACCCCAGCGCGATCAGGGCATAGATCGCGCCCAGGGACAGGCCATTGATGATCTGCTGAACGAACTGCTCCAAGAGGTTCCCTCAGCGGCGACCCGCATGATTCGGGGGGGCCGGGCGGTGTGGCGGCGGGGTCAACGGTGCATCAATGATCGTTGGCTGGACTCGCATCCCGTCTTCGGCGTCCGGCGGACGCCACGGCGCCGGTTACGGCTGAATGATGTCGTAGACCTTGAATTTTCCACCGGTGATTTGCAGCACCACGGCCGACTTGCGCGCGTTACGCTCCTCGTCGATGGTCACCGAGCCGCAGATGCCGGGAAAATTGCGTGTCTGCGCGATCGCGTCACGAATGGCGCGTCCCTCGGTTGTGCCGGCGCGCTGAATGGCCGCAAACAGCATGTTGGCGGCGTCATAGGACAACGGCGCCATCGCGTCGGGCACATACCCGTGGCGTTCTTTGTAGCGCTGGACAAAACTCTGCACCAGCTGACTGGTGTCATCGGCCGAGTAGTGGTTGCAGAAGAACGCGCCCTCGACCGCCTCGCCGCCGATCTCGGGGGTGCGGGGTGAATCCCAGCCGTCGCCGCCCAGCAGCACGGCGTTGATGTTCTGCTCGCGCACCTGCTTGGCGATCAGGCCGACCTCGGTGTAGTAGCCGGGAATGAAGATGCACTCCGGATTGGCGCCCTTGATCGAGGTGATCTGCGCGCGGAAATCGGTGTCGCCTTCCGAATAGGATTGCTCGGCGACGATCTCGGCGCCCAGGGCGATGGCATTCTGTTTGAAGTACTCGGCCAATCCGACCGAGTAATCGTTCTTGATGTCCTTGAGAATGGCCAGGCGCTTCAGGCCCAGTTTCTGGGTGGCGAACCGAGCGCAGACCACGCCCTGAAACGAATCGACATAGCAGACCCGGAAGATGAAATCGCCGACTTTGGTCACTTTAGGATTGGTCGAAGCGGGAGTGATGAGGGGAATGCCGGCTTTTTGCGCGATCGGCGCGCCGGCCAGTGTCCGCGACGAGGCCACTTCGCCAAGGATGGCCACCACCCGGTTCTGATTGATCAGCTTGGTGACCGCCAAGGCCGCTTCGTCGGGCTTGCTCTGATCGTCTTCAATGATCAACTCGATCTGTTTGCCAAGCAAGCCGCCGCGGGCGTTCCACTCGTCCGCCGCCATCTGCACACCCTGTGTCGACGAAATGCCGAAGGTAGCGGTCCCGCCGGTCAGTGAGCTGAAGACTCCGACGCGGATGGTGTCCTGCTTTTGGGCGCAATGCGTTAAAGTCAGCGTGAGGGCCAGCGCGGACAGGATGCCTAAGCGTCTCATTCCCAATATCTTCGTCGACATGTTCTCTCCCTCGGCTTGGAACGCGCGACGGTGATGTTACGCTGTGAGGCCGTGAAAAGCAAACCCATAATGCGCTGAGACTTGCGCGGCGAAAGCCAGAGTCCAGAGCCGGGAATGGGGGCTTACCGTGGAAAAGGCGGACGCGATGATGTCGTCAGCGGTGTGGTCGAGGAGGGCCGGGGCGAAGTAGAGCGGTTCCCACGTTGAGGTAGTTGGCGTTTTTCCAAAGCCAAGGTGATGGCGTGATACAGGGTCAGACTGGAGAGAGAATCCTTCGAGAGGAAATCGCTCAATCCGGCGCGGACCATGGTCGCGAGCTCCTCCTGCCCGCACCCGGACAAAAGCACAACCGGCCCCTGATACCCGGCGCCGCGCAGCGAGGGCAGGACATCCAGCCCGGAAAAGGCGCCGAAGTTGAAATCCAGGAGAATGAGATCGGGCTTGCGGTGGAGGGTCTGTTGGACCGCGTCGCCGGCATTCAGGCAACCGATCAGGTCGACTGTCCAGACGGGCACGCGTTCGAGCAGCCCGCGGACGATAGTGATATCATCCGGATCATCATCGATCATGAGAATGGTTAGCCGATCGGTGGCCACTTGCCGGTCTCCGCTTCGCGCCTACTACATGAAAGTGTATCGGCAAATCGGGATAGTGATTGAGGCATTTCCTTGACGGCGCCCGGGGTCTGGCGTATCCGTTCCAGGCCGGCGGGATCGCCGGCGGAAAGGGATGCCTGTGTCCGACAAAGAGTTCATCCGGCTCGCCGAAGCCGAACGCACCGCCACGCTCACGCTGGCGCGCCCGCCGCTGAATATTCTCAATATTACGATGCTCCGCGAATTGAACGCGCGCCTTGAGCAACTCGCCGAGCGGGGCGATCTGTGCGCGTTGGTCATCGACGCAGAGGGGCCGGTCTTTTCCGCCGGCGTCGATGTGCCCGAGCATCGTCGCGAGACGATCGATCAGATGATCCGGGAGTTCCACCGCACGATCCGTCTCATCGACGATCTGCCGATGCCGGTGGTGGCGGCCATTCACGGCGGCGCCTACGGCGGGGGCATGGAACTGGCGCTGGCCTGCGATCTGGTCCTGGCCGCCGATGATCTGAAAATCGGCGTCCCCGAGATCACGCTCGGCGTCTACCCGCCGGTGGCAGTGGCGATCCTGGGGCGGATGATCGGCTCGCATCGCGCGGCGGAACTGATCCTGACCGGACGTGTGCTCAACGCCGCCGAAGCCGAGGCCATCGGCCTGTTGAATCACGTTTATCCCGCAGGCCAGTTCCGCGAACGGGTCCGGGCGTTTGTCGGACAACTAACGCGGTTGTCCGCGTTTTCGTTGCGTCACACACGCCGGGCGTTGCGCCGGGCCTCGCTGGCGGGTTTCGAGGAGGCGCTGGCGACGGCCGAGTCGATCTATCTGCGTGATTTGATGTCGGGAAACGATCCCGATGAGGGGCTGGCGGCATTTATGGAGAAGCGGCCGCCGCGCTGGCGCCACCGCTGAACTCGCTCAGACTGGCGCGCAGTGTCTCGCCCACGCGACGCAGGGCCTCGGCGTCCACATGGACTTCGGCGCCTTCGCGGCGCAGACGCGCCACCACCGACTCGGTCGCCACATTTCCCGGCGCGCCGGGCGCATAGGGGCATCCGCCCAAACCCGTCACACTGGCGTCGAAGGCAACGATCCCATGCCGCCAGGCGCAGGCGACATTGTCCAGCGCCTGGCCATAGGTGTCATGGAAATGCATTGCCAGCCGCGGCGCGGGAATGAGCGGCAGCAGTCTTTCCAGTAGACGCTCGACATCGTCCGTGGCCGCCTTGCCGATCGTGTCGCCGATCGAGAGTTCCTCGACGCCCAGCGCGTCGAGGACGGTCGCCACGGAGACGACTTTCTCGGGGGCGATGCGGCCCTCGTACGGGCACCAGAAGGCGGTGGAGATGTAGCCGCGGATCGCCAGCCCGGCGGCGCGGGCACGGCGAATCACCGGCACAAACCGTCCCATCGACTCGGCGATGGTGGCATTGATATTCTGACGGCTGAAAGTCTCGCTGGCGGCGGCGAAGACGGCGATCTTGCTGGCCCCGACTTCCAGGGCCCGGTCCAGACCCTGCTCGTTGGGGACCAGCGCGGAATAGACGACGTTGGGCCGGCGGACGATGCGGGCAAAGACCTCGGAAGCGTCGGCCAGTTGCGGCACCCACTTGGGCGAAACAAAGGCGGTGACTTCGATCTCATCGACCCCCGTGGACGACAGCGCGTCGACAAAGCCGATCTTGCGATCGGTGGGGAGGACGCCCCTCTCGTTCTGAAGGCCGTCGCGCGGCCCGACTTCGATGATGCGCGCTTTCATTCGGCCAGTTTGATGAGGACTGCGCCCATGTCAACCAGCTCGCCCTCACGGCAGAGGATTTTTTCTACCGCGCCCGTGTGCGGTGCGGTCAGGCGGTATTCCATCTTCATGGCCTCGAGGATGAGCAGGACATCGCCTTCGGCGACCGAATCGCCGGGTTTGGCGAGGATCTTGACGACCTTGCCGGTCATCGGCGCCCGGACATCCTCATGCTGATGACGTCCGCCCGCCACGCGATGTTCCTTCTCGAAAAAGGCGCTCCCGCCCTTCCATCCCACCCACACGCCGCGTTTGTCGCGGGCGATTGCCAGACGGTAGGTGCGGCCCTCGTGGGTGAACGACATCCAGTTCATACGCCCAACCGAAAGGCGCCGAGTGTGCGCCAGGGGGAATAACGATCGGAGGGTCCCGACTCGCCGGCGGCGACCTCAGAACGCTGGCTCAGGGCCTGCTGCGCCGCCGCGACGACATAGGACGGAACATCCGGCGCGGTCCAGTTCCGCGACTCCAATGTGGTGGTGAACGTCTCGCCGCTGGTGAAAAAGTCGCTCTCCAGCAATTCCGCCAGAAACCGCTGGTTTGTCACCAGCCCCAGGAGCGTGGTCTGCCGCAAGGCGTCGAGCAGCCGCCGGCGCGCCTGCTCCCGGTCCTGCCCCCAGGCAATCATTTTGGCGATCAACGGGTCGTAGAACGGATGGATCGCCGATTCGCCAGCCACGCCGGTGTCGATGCGCAGGTGGGGCATTTGCGGCCACTCCAGCATCAGGATCCGTCCGGCGGCCGGCAGGTACCCGTGGTAGGGGTCCTCGGCGTAGAAGCGCGCCTCAATGGCATGGCCGCGCGGCGTCACCGTCTGCGGGAGCGGTCCGCCGTGCGCGATCTCGATTTGCGCGCGCACCAGATCAAGTCCGGTCAGCATCTCCGTCACCGGATGCTCGACCTGCAGGCGCGAATTGACTTCGAGAAAATAGAAGGACTCGTCGGGACCGATAAGGAATTCGACCGTGCCGGCGTTCGCATACCCCGTGGCCTCGGCCAGCTTGACCGCCGCGGCAAAGAGCCGCTGCCGCGTGGCGTCATTGATGCCGGGGGAGGGCGATTCCTCGATCACCTTCTGGTAGCGGCGTTGGAGACTGCACTCGCGTTCGCCGAGCGCGATGGCGCGACGGCCATCACCGAGGATCTGGACTTCGACGTGGCGGGCGGGATAAATGTACTTTTCGACCAGAAGCCGCTCGTCGGCGAAGGCGCCCTTGGCCTCACGACGGGCCGCGTCGAAGGCCTCCTTCATCTGATCGGTCGAATCGACCCGGCGCATGCCCTTGCCGCCGCCGCCGCCCGCCGCCTTGATCAGCACCGGATATCCGACCTTTTCGGCGGCCCCAATCGCCTCCTCGAGTTGATCGGTTTCGCGCGCGCCGGGCACCACCGGGATGCCCAGCGACATGGCCGTCTGGCTGGAGCCGCGCTTGTCGCCCAGCGCGACCATCGCCTCGGCCGATGGCCCGATGAAGGTGATGTTGGCGCGGGCGCAGGCGCGGACGAATTCCGCGTTCTGTGACAGGAAGCCATATCCCGGATGAATGGCGG
>DATMBC010000040.1 GCA_035559435.1 bacterium | reverse complement strand
GATGGCCCGTGTGCGCATGAGCGCCATCGCCACCGCCGCGTTGGTCGAACGCGCGGCCGGCATCGAGACGGTCCTGCACTTCACCTGCCGCGACCGCAACCTGATGGGCATCCAGTCCGACCTGATCGGCGCCCATGCCCTCGGCATCCGTCATGTCCTGGCCATCACCGGCGATCCGCCGGCGGTGGGGGATTACCCCAATGTCACCGGCGTCTTCGATGTCGATTCGATCGGTCTGACCCGCATTCTCGCCGGGCTCAACCGCGGGGAGGATTTCGCTGGCGCCTCCATCGGCCATCCCACCGACTTCGCCATTGGGGTCGCGCTGAACCCGGTTGCCGCTGACTGGCCGCGCGAACTGGAGCGCTTCCGCGCCAAGGTCGACGCCGGAGCGCAGTTTGCCTTTACGCAGCCGCTCTACCAGATCGCGCCGCTGGAACGGGCAATGGAAGCCATACAGGGATTCCGCATTCCCATCTTCCTCGGGCTTCTGCCGTTGATGTCATTCCGTCATGCCTGGTTTCTCCACAACGAGGTCCCCGGTATCGAGATTCCCTCGGCGGAGCTGGATCGGATGAAGCGCGCCGAAATGCATGGCGCCGATGAGGGCGTGGCCATCTGCCGCGCGCTTCTGGAACGGGCACGGCCCATGGTCGATGGTGTGTATCTGATGCCGTCGTTCGGACGGTATGAGACCTGCCTGCAAGTGATCGATGGCTTTGTGGAGCGACCCGCTAAGCCCTTTATCGATGATGTGATGCCGAATCACGTTAATGCATAACGTGAGGCAGTAGTCTCAGCGGCGCTTCCCGTTTGGGCGCGCCTCGGTCCCTTCGAGTTCCAGAAGCGCCCGCTTGTAGGACAACTTCCCCGAAAATCCACCCAGCCGCTTGCCGGCCGCGAGCACCCGGTGGCAGGGGACAACCGGCGGGAACGGGTTTTTCCCCATGGCCTGGCCAACCGCCCGAGCGCCGCCCGGCGATCCGGCCTTCGCCGCCACTTCGCCATACGACAACGTCTGCCCATAGGGGATCCGGGCGCAGACCTGAAGCGCCTTGCGCGTGAAGCCGGAGACACGCGACCAGTCGACGGTGAGGGCGAATTCGCGCCGTTTGCCGGCGAAGTACTCGGCGAGGGCCTTGCGTGTCGCGGCGGTGGCGCGCTCATCCTCGACAAACGCCACCCCATCGCCGGCCAGGTCGGCCAGAAACCGGGCGCGGTCGGTTCCATAGTTGATGCGCCACAGGCCCCGCGGCCCTTCGGCAAACCAGACCTCGCCGAAATCGGATGTGCGCAAATGCGAAACGCGAATCATCGGTTGTGACTGGCCGGCGCTCATTGCTCCTCCCGTGTGTCCGGCGGGTGATACGAAGCCGGGAAGGGGGTTGGCCATCATTTTCTTGCCCGGGATAGGGCTTGCCCGCCGCGCCGGGGGCGCTAACTTGACCGCATGCCGGATCTGAGCATCAAGCGCGAGTACATCTTCTTTGCCGCTCTCCTGGCGCTGATCGTCTTTGTTTTCGTCCTGTTCTACAAGCTGATCGTGCCGTTCTTCGCGCCGATCGCCTGGGCGGTGATCTTCGTGGTCACCTGCAACCCGGCGCACCAATGGCTCGCGGCAAGGGTGCGTCCGCGCGGACTGGCCGCGTTCATCTCCACCGCCGCGGTTGCCATCCTCATCCTCGGGCCGTCGATCTGGCTGGTCGTGACCCTGGTCGGCGAGGCGCGCAACCTCTATGAGTGGATTCAGTCGGGCACGTGGACCTCGGAGGCGATCGCCGAACTGGCCCACCGCATCGATCCGGTCATCCAGACATTGGGCGATAAACTCGGTGGTTTTGTCGACCTGTCCAAGTGGGATTTCCAGAGTGTCGCCATCAACTTCATCGGCAAGCTGAGCAAGTGGATTGTCGACAACACCACCGCCACGCTGGCCAATGTCGGCAAGTTCGCCCTGCAGTTTCTGATGATGCTCCTGACGATGTACTACCTGTTCAAGGATGGCGCGCCGCTGTTTGCCAGCGTGCGCGACTCGATCCCCCTGCCGGCCGAACGCAGCCGCGCGATGCTGGCGCATGTGACCGACGTGGTGCGGGCGACCATCTACGGCGGGCTGGTGGTGGCGGCGATTCAGGGCACGCTGGGCGGGCTCCTGTTTCTGGCGCTGGGACTGCCGTCGCCGGTTTTGTGGGGCGCGGTGATGGCCTTCTTTGCGCTCATCCCGCTTCTGGGCGCGTTCGTCGTCTATATCCCCGCGGCCATCATCCTCTTTGCCGGCGGCGCGGTGGCCAAGGGGATCATCCTGCTGGTGCTCGGCACGTTGGTGGTCTCGCAGATCGACAATTTCGTGCGTCCGCTGCTCATCTCCGGACGCACGCAGATGCATCCGCTGCTGCTGTTTTTCTCCATCACCGGCGGCGTGAGTGTCTTCGGTCTCCTCGGTCTGGTCCTCGGCCCGGTGGTGGCGGCGCTGTTTATCGCGTTGTTTGAAGTCTACCGCATGGCGCTGCAGACTCCGGAATCCTGACGCTTTTTCACTTCTCCTATCCATTTGGGCCGCAGACACCTCAACGCGGCCATTCATCCGTCGCTTCATCTTGATCCCCCAATCGCGAGGCAGACTGCCGCGCGGTGAAGGAACCGGCGTTTTCGCCGATACTTCACCCTAGGGAAGGGCAGTCTGGAGGCGGAGGGAGTCACGCCGGTCCGGGGTCATGGTGGCCGAGCTTGGCGTGAGGGAGAAAGGGGGCGAACCATGGAACTGCGCGTCGAAACTCATCAAGCGGTCGACCTCCTCGCCATCAACGGCCGTCTCGATTTAGTCAGTTCCAGCGCATTGAAGGACGCGATCCGTCAGCGCCTGGCCGACCGCCGGGTGAATCTGGTGCTCAACATGGAAAAGATTCATTTCATCAACAGTTCCGGACTGGGCGCGCTGATCTCCTGCCTGCGCGATGTGCGGCTCTCAGGCGGGCGGCTGGCGCTGTGCTGCCTGGCGCCCTATATCGACGAGATTTTCACGCTGACCAACCTGACGCGGGTGTTCGATTGCTACCCCAGCGTCAGCGCGGCGCTCGAATCGTTCGAGCACACGCCGCGCGCGGCGGCCCTTCACCGTTAGACGCACGGACGACACCACGACCATGAGCGCCAAGCCCAAACTGCTGATTGTCGACGACGAGCTTCTGATCCGCGATCTGCTCTACGACTACTTCAAGAGCCGCGACTACGAGATCACCGTGGCCGACTCGGGCCAGGGGGCGCTGGCGCAGATGGAGGAGACCCGCTTCGACACGATCATTCTCGATCTGAAGATGCCGGATATGGACGGGCTGGAACTGGCCGGCCGCATCCGCGCCTCCGACGAGCATGTGCCGATCATCTTCATGACCGGGTACCCGTCGATGGACAGCGCGATCGAGGCGGTGCGTCGTCAGGCGGCCGACTATTTCATCAAGCCGTTCAATCTGAAACAAATGAACAAGGCGGTGGAGAACGCGCTCATCCGCGCGGGATGTCCGGTGCCGCCCGCCAGCCCGGAGGCCACCCTGTGAGCGACGTCTACACTCCGCGCATCCTCGTTGTCGACGACGAGCAGTTCATCCGCGATCTGCTCGCGGACTTCTTCGGCAAGAGCGACTATCAGGTGGTGACCGCCGGCGACGGCGAAAGCGCGATTGCCGCCTGCCGCCAGGGGCGGTTCGACGCCGCCCTCGTGGACCTGAAGATGCCCGACCAGACCGGCACCGATGTCCTGGCCGAACTGCGCACGATCGACCCCGGCCTGCCGGTGATCATCATGACCGGTTACCCGACCATCGACGCGTCGATCGAAGCGATCCGGCGCGGCGCCCACGATTTTGTCGTCAAGCCGTTCCGTCTGCAGGAACTCAAAGAGCGGATCGACCGCGCCATCCGTACGCGGGCGATTGCGCGCGACATCGAGGAACTGCGCACCCGCCTGGCCGCGGTCGAGGCGGAGTTGCGCGAGTACCGCGCGCGCCTGCACACGCTCGCCTGATCCGCCGCCTTCTGATGTGCCATCCGCTTTTGATCTTGCGCCGGGTGACCGCCGGGATATATTCGACCGGAGGGGTGCCATGGCTGAACGTCGCAAAACCTTTACTGCCACCGAGCCGGGCGCGGCGGTGATCGACGTTGCCGCCGACGATCCGGAGACATTGCGCCGCGCGTTGGAGCGTCTGGAAGAGCACCAGCGCCTGTTGGCGGCGGAGATTGCGCGGCTGCGCGCGCTCGCGTCGCTGGGCGAGGGAGTGGCGACCATCGCCCATGAAATCCGCAATCCCCTCGGCGCGATCGCCGGCTTCGCCGAGCTGCTGGCGCGCCGCTGCGAGGGCCACCCCGAATTGCGCGACATGTCGCAGAAGATCATGGGCGCCGCGCAGAACCTGAATGTCCTGGTCCAGCGTCTGCTGGAGTTGGTGCGCAACACGCCGATCCAGATCCGGCCGGTCGAATGGCCGCATTTCCTCAACGCCACCCTCGACCAATTCGAGGAACAGTCGCGCCAGCGCGGCGCGCGCCTGACGTTGGTGCGTCGCTGGCCGGAACGGCTGGGCGAGGGACGCGCCGATGCGCTCTGTCTGCGTCAGGCGGTCTGGAACGTGCTGGAGAACGCCGAGCAGGTCTCGTCGCCGTCGGGACAGATTGAAGTCGATGTCAGCGGCGACGCGCAGGGCGGGCTGCGGCTGCGCATCGCCGACCGCGGCCCGGGCATCGATCCGGCGTTGTTGCCGAGACTGTTCACGCCCTTTGTCACGACACGCGAACATGGAACCGGGTTGGGACTGGCGACCGCGCGCAAGATCGTGGAGGCCCACGGCGGACGGATCGCCATCCGCAACCGCCGCGGTGGCGGCGCCGAAGTCGAAATCGACCTGCCCGGGGCCGCCGCGCCGACGCGGCTGGTCGACCCCCAAGGAGACGCCTAATGCCCGCCAACATCCTCGTCGTCGATGACGACGCGCTGGTCAACGATTTCCTCGTGACCACGCTGCGCGAGGGCGCCTACAACGTCGACAATGTCTTCTCCGCCGAGGAGGCGCTTGGCCGGATCGGCGAGCGCGACTACGACCTGGTGATCTCCGATGTGAAAATGCCGGGCATGGATGGGCTCTCGCTCCTGGACCGTCTGCAGTCGCTGGCGCCCGACACCGCGGTGGTGATCATGACCGGTTATGCCGAGATCAGCGACGCGGTCCGTGCGATGAAAGGCGGGGCGTTCGAGTATCTGGTCAAGCCGGTGGGCGCCGAGGCGACCGAAGCCGTCGTCGCCCGCGCGCTCGAGTTCCGCCGGCTCAAACTGGAAAACCGGATGCTGCGCGATGTGGTCAGCCGGCGGGTTTCTGCCGAGTTGATCGGCGCGTCGGCGGCGATGCAGAAGGTATTCAACCTGATCGATGCGGTGGCCGGATCGCGGGCCACCGTGCTGATCACCGGCGAATCGGGCACCGGCAAGGAGCTGGTCGCGCGCGCCATCCACTTCCGCGGCAGCCGCGGCAACGGGCCGTTTAAGGCCATCAACTGCGCCGCGTTGCCGGAAACGCTGTTTGAAAGCGAACTCTTCGGGCACGAGAAGGGGGCTTTCACCGGGGCCTTACGGCAGAAACGCGGACTCTTCGAGCTCTGCGATGGCGGCACGCTGCTGCTCGACGAAATCTCCGAGATGACCACCGCCCTGCAGGCCAAACTGCTGCGCGTGCTGCAGGAGCGCGAAATTCAGCGTCTGGGGTCCGATCGCGCCCTGCCGGTCGATGTGCGCGTGATCGCCACCACCAATCGCCACCTGCCGACCGAAGTCGCCAACGGCAACTTCCGCGAGGACCTGTTCTATCGGCTCAATGTCGTGGTGATTGACCTGCCGCCGCTGCGCGAACGGCAGGGGGATATCCCGCCGCTGGTCGAGCATTTTTTGCGGCGGTTCAACCAGGAAAACGGCCGCTCGGTGAAACGGGTGAGCGACGCGGCGATGCGGCTGTTGGAGAGCTACCGCTGGCCGGGGAATGTGCGCGAACTGGAAAACTATCTGGAGCGCGCGGTGGTAACCGCCTCTTCGGACGTGTTGACACCGGAAGACTTCCCGCGCGAATTGGCTACCGGCGGCCCGAAACCGAAGTCGAACCCGGTTGGGGTCGGAACCACCATTCACGACATGGAAAAGTGGCTGATTCTGGCGACGCTGGAGGCCGAGGGGAACAATCAGACCCGCGCCGCCGACCGTCTGGGAATCTCCTCGCGCACGTTGCGTAATAAGCTGTATGAGTACGGACTGAAGACGCCCGGCGGCAACAGCCAGGAGGCCGTCGAGCCCCGGACGCGGTGATCGTTCGGCGGGTGATGCCATGAGACAACGCTTCCGCATTCTGCTGACCGCGGCGCTGCTGGCTGTGAGCGCGCCCTGCGCCGCGCAGTCGCCGACGTTGACGCCGAAGGCGGACCTGCAGTATCTGGTCAACGGACGCCGTCCGATCTGGATGGGGCCCTTCATCCGCTACACCGTCTACGCCACGACCACGGTCGAGGCGCGCATCTATGGCCTCAGCGGCGAGTTGATCACGGTCATTTCGATCGGGCCGCAGGAACCGGGGCAGTACACGGTGCCGTTTGATGGCACTTTGGACAACGGGGCCATCGTTTTTGACGGGAAATACCTGTTCGAACTTTACTTCGGCGATGACTACGCCGCCAAGTTCTGGTTCATCTGCCGGCCGCTGAGTCAATTCGGCGACGAGCAGCCATCGTAAGAAAGCGGCGTGGGTATATGCGCTTCCGCATTCCGGCCGTATCGGCAATCGCTCTGGTCCTCATGGCCGCCCCTGTCGCGTGGGGGGCGACGGCCGATGGCCCCGGGGACAGCATCCCCGCGGTGCTGATCGCGCTGGCGGTCATTATGGTCGGAGCCAAATTGGGCGGCGCGCTGGCGCAACGGGCCGCGCAGCCGGCGGTGCTGGGGGAATTGCTGTTTGGCGTGATGATCGGCAACCTAGCGCTGGTTGGGCTGGACTGGTTTGAGCCGCTGTCGCATCTGGCCACCATCCATGTGCTCGCCGAGATCGGCGTGATCATCCTCCTCTTCGAAGTGGGGCTGGAGTCGGACCTGGGTCAGATGATGCGGGTCGGGCTGTCCTCGTTCCTGGTTGCGACTCTCGGCGTGGTCGGACCCTTCCTGCTGGGCTGGGGTGTCGGAATCTGGTTCTATCCCGAGGAGTCGGAGTACATGCACGCCTTCCTCGGGGCGATCCTGACGGCGACGTCGGTGGGAATCACCGCGCGGGTGCTCAAGGACATCAACAAAATCGACACCGACGAGTCGCGCATCATTCTCGGCGCGGCGGTGATCGACGACGTGCTTGGTCTCCTCATCCTCGCGGTGGTCTCCGGGATCATCCAGGCGGCGGATGCCGGACAGTCGATGTCCTCGGCGGCAATCCTCTGGCTGATCGCGAAGGCGGTGCTGTTCCTGACCGGGGCGATCGTCATCGGACGGATGGCCTACAAGCCGCTGTTCCGCGTGGCCAACTACCTGCGGGTGCATGGCATGCTGCTCATCACGTCGCTGGCGGCCTGCTTTGTCACCGCGTTTGTCGCCGCCAAGGTCGGGCTGGCGCCGATTGTCGGCGCTTTTGCCGCCGGATTGGTGCTCGATGAAGTGCATTACCGGGAGCAGCCCAATCTCGGCCGTCACTCGCTGGAAGAGGTGATGGAGCCGCTGGTGTTCTTCCTGGTCCCGATCTTTTTCGTGAAGATGGGCATGGATGTCGATTTGGCCACCTTCGGCAGGGCGAGCGTGCTCGGATTCGCCTTGATCCTGACATTGGCGGCAATCATCGGCAAGCAGATCAGTTCATTCGGGGTGGTCCATCGTCCGGGCGTGCGCTCCAACCGTTGGATTGTCGGGCTGGGAATGGTACCGCGCGGCGAAGTGGGATTGATTTTCGCGGGCATTGGCGCCACGCTCGTCTACCAAGGGCATAAGATCGTGTTGCCCGAAGTCTATTCGGCAGTGGTGATTATGGTCATTCTCACCACGCTGGTGACGCCGCCGGTTCTGACTTGGTCCTTCCGAAAGTTTCATCGCGGAGCGGCAGGGTCCCGCTCCTAGCCGCATCGCCAATCCCGCACAAAGTTGCTGAACTTGTCAAATCCTTTGGGCGAGGGCTGCCAAACGCAATCCGGATTGAGTATATCCTATAAGCCGCGCACGGGCGGAAAGGTCCACCGGGGAGCAAGAATGGACTGAGATGTATTCACGCACTGTGCCCGCCACCGCCGCCGCACCTTTGTCTTTCGACCACCTCCTTGCGACATGGCCTTTCATTCATCGCGTGCTGGGCACGATCGATGCCGTTGCCAGCACACGCGCCACGGTCTTGATCACCGGGGAATCGGGCACCGGCAAAGAGCTGGTGGCGCGGATGATCCACTTTCGCGGCAACCGCCGCACCGGGCCGTTTCGCGCCATCAATTGCGCGGCGCTGCCCGAGCATCTCTTCGAAAGCGAGCTGTTTGGCCACGAGAAGGGGGCGTTTACCGGCGCGATCCGTCAGAAGCCCGGCCTCTTCGAACTGGCGCACGGCGGCACGCTGCTGCTCGATGAGATCTCGGAGATGCCGGCGTCGTTGCAGGCCAAACTTCTGCGGGTGTTGCAGGAGCGCGAGGTCCAGCGGGTCGGTTCGCTTCTGCCGTCGCCGGTCGATGTGCACGTGATCGCCACCACGAACCGCGACCTGCCGCGAGAGATCGGATCGGGGCGATTCCGCAAGGACCTGTTTTACCGCTTAAACGTCGTGCCCATCCACCTGCCGCCGTTGCGGGAGCGGATGGAAGACATTCCCAGTCTGGCGCGGCACTTCATTGAGGAGGCCTGCCGCGAGACGGGTCGCACGCCCGTGTCGATCTGCCCGGAGGCCATGCGTCTGCTGCAGCGCTACGGCTGGCCGGGCAACGTTCGCGAACTGGAAAACGTGATTGCGCGCGCCGTCATCGTCAGCGACGACGACGTGGTCACCGTCGAGGACCTGCCGCCCGAACTGGTCCACGGCGAAGCGCCGTATCCGACACCGACGGTGCGTTCAGGGCGCACCATCGAGGAAGTGGTGCGCGAGTTGATCCTTGTGACGCTGGATGCGGAGGGACACAACCAGACACGCACCGCCCACCGTCTGGGGATCTCAACGCGCACTCTGCGCAACAAGCTGCACGAGTATGGGGTCAAGGCACACCACGACAGCACGTGCCTGGACAAGGGGGATGATTCCCCCATCGAGGTTGAAGTCGATCCGCAGGCCGCTTGAGCGGCCGCGGTCGGGTGTGGGATCGGGCCCATAGTCCGCCGGGCGAAGGATTGACGATTGTCCGGATGGCGAGGGTGCCATCCCGCCGGGCGACTCTTTGACAATTCGGCACCTGCCGATGGCAAAAACCCGGCGCCGGCGGTCCACGAAATACTTGATTGAATGTATATTGGCAATGGGCGCGGGCCGGCGGGTCCGAGGTAAGTCACCGGGTGTCAAAAGTCGACCGGCGCGCGCTTGCGAGATCAAAAAGGTCTTGCTTGCAGGGTGGTTTGCCGTATCAGTAATACAGCGCCGGGGGATCACGGGACGGCGCCAACAGGACGGGACAAGCTTATGATGTCGTTCGGTGTGATCGGAGTCGGTGTCAAGGGCGGCAACCTGCTGCTGCTGGAAGCGCTGGTGGTTCCGGATGCGGACCGCGCTCGCCGACTGCAGGACCTGAAGACCTTCTGCAATTTCGCCGAGTTGGTGCCGGTGTACACCTGCAATCGCTCGGAGTTCTATTATGTGACCGCCGACCGGCCCGCCGGCCTCGAATTCCGCAACCGCCTGCTCGACTTCTTTTTGCACGACAAACACATTCACTTTGAGCCGTCGGACATCTCGTCGCAAGTGGGTTTCCGCGCCCTGCGTCATCTCTACCGCGTCACCGCCTCGCTGGACTCGATGGTGGTGGGTGAGGCCCAGATCTTGGGGCAGGTGAAAACGGCGCTGGCGCAGGCCCAGGAAATGGGGCTGGCCGGCCCGCGCATAGCCAACATCTTCTCCGATGCCTTCCGTGTCGCCAAGAAGGTCCGTCGCGAGACCCCGCTGGGCGAATCCTCGGTCTCGATGGTCAATCTGCTGCTGGAATCCATCGACCAGCACCTGCAGGGGAGGACCCATCCGGCGATCGCGCTGGTGGGTGTCGGACCGATGTGCGTGAAACTGGCCGGACATCTGTGCGAGCGCGGGTTCACCGACCTGCTGTTTGTCAATCGCACCGAGTCCAAGGCGGTCGAACTGGCCGCGCAATTCGGCGGGCGGGCGAAGTCCCTGGCGGCCTTCCTCGCCGAGGCGGGCGTGGTGGATGTGATCTTCACCTCCACCGGGTCCACTGAGCCGATCTTCACGCCGCGCAGCATGGCCAGCATCGTGCCGGCCACCGGCGGCCTTTTGATGATCGATCTGGCGGTCCCGCGCGATGTCGATGCGGCGGTCGCCGACATGAAGCAGGTCACCGTGCGCGACATCGGCCACTTCCGCACGCAGGCC